>NZ_LGDB01000229.1:0-40573 GCF_001279655.1 Streptomyces sp. WM6372
CGCGTCGCTTCGCGATGGCCTTCGGCCACCCTTGACTGACCGCCCCGCCCCGGAATGCCATAAGACTGCCGGGAAGCCCCCGAAGGATGGCCGGGAGGTGATCCGACCAGGAGCGGCCGCATCAGAGATGCGGATCGGGACCTCCGTGTTCACCCGCACCCAGCCCACCAGGACCACCAAGCCCGGGGCGCCCGAGGGCGCGTCAGATCGCTACGCGCTCCTCTCGGCATGGCGTCCGGCGACCGTCTGGGGCTGGGAAAGGCACCCGACTTGATCGGGCACAGGATGTCGGGTCCGGCAGGGTGGGCGCTGCCTAGCGTGGTGATCGTAAAGAGGAAGGACACCGGGCATGTTGGAGCGGCTGAACCAGGCCATGGAGCACATCGAGCGCCATCTCGACCAGGCGATCGAAGCGGATGAGCTGGCACGCATCACGGCCACCTCGGAGTACCACCTGCGCCGGATGTTCTCCGCGCTGTCGGGCATGCCGCTGTCGGAGTACATCCGGCGCCGTCGGCTCACCCTCGCGGGGGCCGAAGTGCTCGCAGGGCGTGAGACGTTGCTGGATATCGCCGTGCGCTACGGCTACGGCTCGGGTGAGGCGTTCGCGCGTGCGTTCCGTGCCATGCACGGCATCGGACCGGGCGAGGCCCGGCGTACCGGCGCCGCGCTCAGCTCCCAGTCCCGGATGGCCTTCCGTCTCACCATCGAAGGGAGCAGCAGCATGCGCTACCGCATTGTGGACAAGCCGGCCTTCACCGTCGCCGGGCCCAAGGCCCGGGTACCCCTGGTGCATGCGGGGCCGAATCAGGCGATCATGGACTTCGTCCGAGGGATCGACCCGCAGACGTTGGAGAGCCTGGAGAAGCTCTCGGACCAGGAGCCCCACGGCATCGTCGCGGTCTGCGACGACCTGGACCCCAGCCGGGCCGAGGGTACCGAACTCGACTACTACCACGGCGTGATCACGTCCGCCGCCCCGGAGAGCGCCCTGGCCGTCCCGGCCGGCACCTGGGCGGTCTTCAACGCCTCCGGGTCGATGCCGCAGGCCATCCAGGAGCTGTGGCGGGACGTGTTCACCGAATGGTTCCCGTCGAACGCGTACCGCAGTCGCTCCGGCCCTGAGATCCTCCGCGTCCGGATGTCGCCGGACAACACCGAGGCCGAGGCCGAACTCTGGCTCCCCGTGGAGCCCGAGCACAGCTGACCACCTGCCGGTCGTGGGCGGCCTAAGACCAGCCCCAGACGGTCGTCGGACGCCAGGCCGTGAGGAGCGCGTAGCGATCTGACGCGCCCCTCACCCTGCGCTACTTGATAGTCCTGGTGGGGCTGGGTGCGGCTGAACGGGGTGGCAAGGTCGGCATCCCTGACGCACCCGTGTGGGTAACCGTCCCCCCTGACCGTCCTTCGGGGGCTTCCCGACAGTCTTATGGCATTCCGGGGCGGGCCGGGCAGTCAAGGGTGGAGCGCAGCGACATCGCGAAGCGACGCCGGGAAACCCCCGGACTCCCTCTGATGCCGGTTGGCCGGAGCTCAGGCTCCGGTGACCCCGCCGAGGAATGCCGTCCAGGTCGCGGGGTGCACGGCCAGCTCCGGGCCGGCCGTCACCTTCGAGTCCCGGATGTGGACGGCGTCGGCGCACGCCCCCACCTCGACGCACTGGCCGCCCTCGCCACTGCTGTAGCTCGACTTCCTCCAGGTGTAGGCGACTTCGAGGCACTCGCCGCCTTCGCCGTCGCTGTAGGAGCTCTTGAACCAAGCCAGGTTGGTGGTGTTCATCTTTCTCCCAGCGTTTTCTCGATCAGAGCCAGTGACTCGTCCGGCGTGAGTGCCTGCGCCCGGATGATCCCATACCGCTCCGCGTAGATCCGTACCTGCTCATGGTCGGTGATGAGGTGGGGATGGCCGTAACTCTCGGTATAGGCCACCTGTTGGCGACCCTTGGGAGTGAGGAGGGTGAACGACCCACCCATCGCCGCGTGTTCGCCCCGGTTGAAAGGCATGACCTGCAGCTCGACGGTTCGCAGCCTGCCGATCTCGATGAAGCGGCGCAGCTGCTCTTCGTGCGCGGCCCGCCCGCCCACGGGGCGCATCAGCACGCTGTGATCAAGCACGAAGCTGAACGTGGGAGACGGCCACCGCTCGAAGATTTGTTGGCGGGCCAGCCGATCGGTCACTCGCTTCTCGATCGTTTCCGCAGACAGCAGCGGTCGGCGCTTCGCGAAGATGGCCCGGGCGTGGGCCTCCGTCTGCAGCATGCCGGGCACACCTTGATGTCCGTAATAGTGCAGCGCAACCGACGAGGCCTCCGCCTCCGCGAACTTCCGGAACCAATCCGGATGCCGCGTCCGCGCCCGCCGCAGCGCCTCCTTCACCTCCGGGATCGCCACCAGCAGGACGCCTCTGGCGCCCAGCGCGCGGTCGGCGTTCTCCAGGAACTCCGGCTGGGGGGTGCGTACTCCCCGTTCGATCGAGGACACCAGGTCCTCGCTCACATGCACCAGCGCGGCCAGTTCCTTCTGCTGGAGGCCCGCCGCTTCTCTCAGCAGCTTGATCATTTTGCCGAGCGCTTTGAAGAGGTGTGTCGTGCCGTCGACCTCCACTGGTCGCTCCGGCTGTTCCTCGCGGTCTGACAGGTCGTTCATCGGCTGAACCGCCCTCGTCCGTACGGGCCGTACACGCAACAGGCGTCGGCCCTACGGGACTCGGCCGTAGTGCCGCCGCCTCTGGAAAGCGTACGGCGCTCCGGACACGCTCGGTGAGGTGACGACCGAAATCAGTGACATTGCACAAGAGGGCCGCGAGGCCCCCGGGACGCGCGAGTCCCGGATGCTGCTCAGCGCCACCCGGCGCGGGGCGCGGCTCGCGCGGCGGCTCGTGGGGGTTCAGCTGGACGCCTGGGGGATCCCCTACGGCTGCACGCTCGCCGAGGACGTCGAGCTCGTGATCGGCGAGCTCGCCGCCAACGCCGTCGTGCACGGGCACGTACCCGGGCGGAATTTCGAGGTCGTACTCCGGTACGACGGGCGGCGGGTGTGGGTGGAGGTCAGCGATGCGCGAGGGGAGCAGCGGCCGCCACGGGCGCCGGCGCCCGCCGATCCGTGGTCGGCGGAGGGCGGGCGGGGGCTCGTGGTGGTGGAGGCCGTGGCCCGGGAGTGGGGGGTGCGGGACCGGCCGCCCGGGCATCCGGGGAAGACGGTGTGGGCCTGCCTGTAGCGGCGGTCGGGCCGCTCCTCACTCGTCCCCGGTCAGCACCTCGTCCTGCTGCACCAGGACCTGTTGCCAGGCCGACTCGTGCCGGTCCCGGGCGGCCTCGTCGTGGAACCCCGCGTGCGTCAGCCGCACATGGGTGCCGATCGGGTGCGGGAGGAGCTCCACGGTGACCACCGTCTCGGCGCCCTCCGTGCCGCCCCGGCCCGTCACCCAGGTCAGTTCCACCAGCCGGTTCGGGACCAGGCGCAGGAAGCGTCCGTAGTGGGGGTGCCTGGTCGCCGGAGCTCCCGGCTCCGGCGTGAACTCCGTTTCGAAGAAGTACGGCGCGTTCACCTCGGCCTTCATCAGGACAGAGCCCGGCGCCGCGAACCAGCGGTCGAACTCCTCGGTCCACCCGGCGTACAGGGTGTGCTCGGTGGCGATCATCGACCGCTCTACGGTCAGCTGGTGGGGGCGGTCCGACAGGTCGGGGACGCGGACCGGCTCGGTGGTGGTCATGGCACCCCACCGTAGGTCCGGCCGGGGCCGTCTCCGGTGCGCGGCGCGTCAGGACTTCCGGTTCGGTCAAACGGTAGGATTTCGGGGTCTTTCCCTCATGGGTCAACGTCCTTTGTGCGAACGGTCGTGAGGACCCGGTGAAGCCGAGACGAATGGTGTGTCACATCTGCCGGGACGCCGGTGAGTCGTGTCCGAATACCTGATAGACAGTGGATATCCACGGCTCGACCCGCCGTATACCTTGTCGGCCGCCTTGGGGGGATCGCCGCACTGTGAAGCCGCTTCACCGTCACCTCGTCAACACCTCGCGCAAGGTCCTGTGCACGGCCGCGCTCGCGGCCAGCCTGACGACCGCCGCAGTGGTGACCAACACGTCCACCGCCGACGCGGGCGAGTCCGAGCCGACCCCGGACAGCCCCCAGGCCACCGACCGCGGCGATGCCCGCCTCGACCTGCCCGACCCGCTCGCCGACCCGGCCGTACCGCCCGCCGCGGGTGCGGGCGCCGGTGAGGGGGCCAGCGGCATACCCGCGACCGCCCTCGACGCGTACCAGCGCGCCGAGCTCTCCGTGGGCGCCGCGCTCCCCGGCTGCAAGCTGCCCTGGCAGCTGCTCGCCGGCATCGGCCGCGTCGAGTCCGTCCACGCCTCGGGTTACGGGCTCAAGGCCGACGGCTACACCGAGAAGCCGATCCGCGGCCCGCGCCTCGACGGCAACGGTTTCGCCGAGATCAAGGACACCGACAAGGGCGAGTTCGACGGGGACGCCGTCTACGACCGCGCCGTCGGCCCGCTCCAGTTCATCCCGTCCACCTGGGCCAAGTGGGGCGCCGACGGCAACGGCGACTCCAAGCGGGACCCGAACAACATCTACGACGCGGCGCTGGGTGCGGGTCTCTACCTGTGCGCGGGCGACCGGAACCTCTCGGACGAGGCGCAGCTCGACCGGGCGATCCTCAGCTACAACAACTCGCGCGAGTACGTGAACACCGTGGTCGGGTACATGCACCAGTACCAGAGCGGTGTCGCCGGGGTGCCGAACCCGCCCGCGGGGAGCTTCCCGACGCCGCCCACGACCACGCTGCCCACGCCGAGGCCGACCACCCCGACCCCGACTCCCACCCCGACGCCCAAGCCCAAGCCCACGCCCACCCCGACCCCGACGCCCACGCCGTCGAAGCCGGAAGAGCCGCAGAAGCCCACGCCGACGCCGAGCCTGGCCAAGCTGGAGCTGCTCGGCAGCGCGGAGCTCAAGGCCGAGGCCGGGTCCGCGTTCACGACGGTCCCGCGGGTCAAGGCGGTGCTCAGCGACGGCAAGCCGGCCGCCGCGAAGCCGATCCTGTTCGAGCTCAAGGACGACACCACGGGGTCCTCCATCGGCGCCGAGGGCAAGACCTTCCTCGTGGTCGAGACCGACTCCGAGGGCATCGCGGCCCTGCCCGGCCTGAAGGCCGGTGCCAAGGCGGGCGGTTTCACCCTGCGGGTGGCGGCGTACAACACCGAGGCGCAGCTGACGGTGAAGTTCACCGGCACGGTGACGGCGAAGCCGGCCCCGGTCGCGGACAAGCTGGCCCGGACCGACGCCGGTGCGGACAAGCCGCTGGAGGTCGAGGCGGGCAAGAGCCTCAAGGGGCTGGAGGTCACGGCCACGGCTCAGGGCAAGGCCGCGGAGGGTACGCAGGTCACGGCGGGCCTGGTCGAGAAGAACGAAAGCGGTGCGTGGGTCCCGGTGGACCCGGCGAAGTCCAAGGGGCCGTGGTTCAAGGACAAGGACGGCGCCAAGGTGACGAGCCTGCTCCTGGCCCCGACCGGCGCCGACGGCAAGATCGCGCTGCCGGAGCTGTTCACGGCGGACGTCGCCCCGGGCACGTACCACCTGCGCCTGATCACGAAGGACAACGTGGTCCTGGTCCTGGACCTCAAGATCACGGCGGCCCCGACGACGACGCCGCCGCCGGCGTCGTAGGCCTTCCGCAAACGCAGACCGCCCCGGTCACCGTGGACACGGTGACCGGGGCGGTCTGCGTCGGGAGCCGATCGCGCGAGCCCTCGAACAAAGGCAGGAGCCCCGCGACCTCCGCTCGCACGGAGGAGGCAGGGCTCCTTGGGTACTGCTATCCAACCGCGATTAGGTTGGCCCAGGCGACTAGGCCGGGGTGACGTTCTCCGCCTGCGGGCCCTTCGGACCCTGCGTGACGTCGAAGTTCACCATCTGGTTCTCCTCGAGGGAGCGGAAGCCAGAGGCGTTGATCGCGGAGTAGTGGACGAAGACATCCGGGCCGCCGCCGTCCTGGGCGATGAAGCCGAAGCCCTTTTCAGCGTTGAACCACTTCACGGTTCCGGTAGCCATGAGCCCTCCTATGGGCCAAAGGGTCGCCCTGCTCCAGAACCTGCTAAGAAGTCTGAAAACTACAAAAGCCTGCGGGTCACATTCTCCGCAGGCCTCGTACTGCAAGGGAAACCAAACTGCAACTTGCGACGAGCCTAGCACGCACCCTGTGGCGGAGACCAGAGGGAAAGATCACGTCACCCGGACGTTTGAGGCCCGCCCGAAGGCTGACGGAGACCCGGGGGCTAGTCTCGCGATGTGGACGTCTATCGCAGCCGGCCCCGCGTCGGCCACATTCAGTTCCTGAACTGCCTTCCGCTCTACTGGGGACTGGCCAGAACCGGCACGCTGCTGGACCTGGAGCTGACCAAGGACACCCCCGAGAAGCTCAGCGAGCGCCTCGTCCAGGGGGAGCTCGACATGGGTCCGATCACCCTCGTGGAGTTCCTCCGCAACGCCGACCAGCTCGTCGCGTTCCCCGATCTCGCGGTCGGCTGCGACGGTCCGGTCATGTCCTGCGTGATCGTCTCGCAGGTGCCGCTGGAGCGGCTGGACGGGGCACGGGTCGCCCTCGGCTCGACCTCCCGCACGTCCGTACGCCTCGCCCAGCTGCTGCTTTCCGAGCGGTACGGGGTCCAGCCGGACTACTACACCTGCCCGCCCGACCTGGGCCTGATGATGCAGGAGGCGGACGCGGCGGTGCTGATCGGGGACGCCGCGCTGCGCGCCTCGCTGCACGACGCGCCCCGGCTCGGTCTCGACGTGCACGACCTGGGGCTGATGTGGAAGGAGTGGACCGGACTGCCGTTCGTCTTCGCCGTCTGGGCCGCCCGCAAGGACTACCTCGCCCGTGAGCCGGGCGTCGTGCGGAAGGTGCACGAGGCCTTCCTCGACTCGCGCGACCTCTCCCTGGAGGAGGTCGCCAAGGTCGCCGAGCAGGCGGCCCGCTGGGAGGCCTTCGACGCCGATCTGCTGGAGCGGTACTTCACGACGCTCGACTTCCGCTTCGGGCCCGAACAGTTGGCCGGCGTAAGGGAATTCGCCCGGCGTACGGGATCGAGTACGGGCTATGCCGCCGATGTCGAGGTGGAGCTGCTGAACGGGGACGGCGCGCACTGCTGATCGCTTCCGGTGATCGGTTTACCGGGCGGTAGGCAGGGTTCCGCTCGCGGGGTATATGCCATTTCCCGGGAATTCCCCCTCTTTTCGCTTTCCGGACCACCGGAGCGGGAATGCGGAGGTCCGATTCACGGGCCCCGCGCGCGTGCGGTGCCGCCCCGCCCGGGCCACCATGGACAGGAGGGGCATCCTCTCCTCGGTGGCCGCGAGCGTTCTCATGCCAGGGGGCCATGGGAGTGCCGCCATGACGAACCGCAAGATCGCCCCGGACATCACGGTCCTCGGGGACAGCCTCGAAGTGCCCGGGATCGGCTTCATCCCGATCAACGCGTACGTCCTGCACGCGCGCGAGCCCGTCGTCGTCGACACCGGACTCGGTCTGCCCGACCGCGACTTCCTGGAAGTGCTGGGCACGGCGATCGACCCCGCGGACGTCCGGTGGATCTGGCTGAGCCACCCCGACCGGGACCACACCGGCGGACTGTTCGCCCTGCTGGACGCCGCGCCCCGGGCGAGGGTCGTGACCACCTTCCTCGGCGCCGGGGAGATGTCCTGCGAGCGGCCGCTGCCCATGGACCGGGTGTTCCTGCTGAACCCCGGCCAGTCCCTCGACGTCGGCGACCGCTCGCTCGCCGCCTTCCGGCCGCCCCTCTTCGACAACCCCGCGACCGTCGGCTTCTACGACGACCGCTCGCGGGCCTGCTTCAGCTCGGACTGCTTCGGCGCGCCCATGCCCAGCGCGGAGACCGCGGCCGGCGGCGACGCCGCGGCGGTCGGGGCCGAGGACCTGCGGGCCGCCCAGCTCCTGTGGGCCTCCGTGGACAGCCCGTGGGTGCACCTCGTGGACCGCGACCGTTACCTCGCCACGGTGGCGCCGCTGCGGGATATGGACCCGGAGATCGTGGCGTCCACGCACCTGCCGCCCGCCGTCGGGATCACCGGCCGGATGGTCGAGACGGCCGCCCTCGCGGCGGGCATCGACCCCTTCGTCGGCCCCGACCAGCAGGCCCTGGAGCAGATGCTCGCCGGGTTCGAGCCCGGCGGACCGGCCGCGCCCGCGCCCGAGGGGTCGGTCCCCGTCGCGCCGGCCTGACCGTGCGATGGCCCCAACCCCCGGCGCACCACGGTGATCAGCCCCTAAGGTTCTGCTGGCACGAAGCCAACAGGCACGACACCCACAGGGACCACGGGGGAGGGGGACGCGATGCAGCCGCTCGAAGCCGGCGAACCGCGGACCATCGGCGCGTACCGGCTGCTCGGCCGGCTCGGCTCGGGCGGCATGGGGCGGGTCTACCTCGGCCGCAGCGCCGGCGGCCGGACGGTCGCCGTCAAGATCGTGCACCCGCACTTCGCCTCCGACGAGGAGTTCCGCGCCCGCTTCCGCCGCGAGGTCGAGGCCGCGCGCCGGGTCGGCGGCGAGTGGACCGCGCCCGTGCTGGACGCCGACCCGGAGGCGGCGGTGCCGTGGGTGGCCACCGGGTACGTGGCGGGCCCCTCGCTCGGCGGTGCGGTGGCCGCGCACGGCCCCCTTCCGGAGGCCTCCGTACGGGCCGTGGGCGAAGGCCTGGCCCGGGCGCTGACGGCCGTGCACGGGCTGGGCCTGGTCCACCGGGACGTGAAGCCGTCGAACGTGATGCTGACCCTCGACGGCCCCCGGCTCATCGACTTCGGGATCGCCCGGGCCACCGACGGGACGGCCTCGCTGACCTCCACCGGCGTCTCCATCGGCTCCCCCGGCTACATGTCCCCCGAGCAGATCCTCGGCAAGGGGATCACCGGGGCCGCCGACGTGTTCTCGCTCGGCGCCGTGCTGGCCTTCGCGGCGACCGGGCGGCCGCCGTTCACCGGGGACAACTCGGCGACGCTCCTCTACAAGGTGGTCCACGAGCCGCCGGACCTCGACGCCGTCCCGGCCGGCGGGCTGCGCGAGCTGATCGCGGCCTGCCTGGCCAAGCCGGCCGCCGACCGGCCCGCCCCGGCGGAGATCGCGCAGACGCTCGCCGGCGCCCTGCGCGCTCCCGGCTGGCTCCCCGCCCCCGTGGTGGAGGAGGCCAGCCGCGCCGCCACGGCCCTGCTGGACCTGGAGGCCGCGCCGGTGGGCCCCTCGGCGGGTGCCGCGGCGCCCGCCGGTGAACCCGCGTCCGGGCCGGTGCCGTTCACCTCCTCCTCGTACGGGGGACCTGCGGTCGGTTTCGGAGCGCCGGACCCCTCGTACGGGAGCGCCGCCGGGTCCGGTGGCGGGGCTGGGCCCTCGTACGGGCCCTACGGGCCGCCGCCGACGGACGCGGGGCACAGCCCCACCGAGACCGCGGGGGGCGGGGTGCCGCAGCCGCGGACCTCCCCCGACCAGGCGCGCCAGGTCACCTTCAAGGCGGCCGGGCGGCGGTTCAGCTGCTCGCTGGTCCTCGCGGCGACGGCCGTCCTGGCCGTGCTGTCCGGCGGCGGGCTGTACGGGCTGGGGCTGCTCCCGGGCAGCGGCGACGCCGACCAGCACGCGTCCGGCGACACCGCGGCCAGGCCCCCGGCATCGGCGCAGTCCGGCACGCCGGCCCCGAAGGAGTCGGCGACCCCCTCCGCCACCCCGTCGACGGCCAAGCCCTCGACGGGCGCGCCGACCGGCACCCGGGGCGACGTCCCCAAGGAGCTGACGGGCACCTGGAAGGGGACGGTCACCACCGCCCGCGCCGGGGTCTCCAGCGAGTTCGAGATCACCATCAAGGCCGGCAGGGTCGGCGAGGTCGTCGCCCGGGACAAGTCGATCGTCCCGGTCTTCGGCACCGACTGCAGCGGCGACTGGAAGCTGGCCTCCGCCACCGACCGCTCCCTCGTCCTGGACACGGCGGGCGGCCCCAACCCGGCTCCCGGAGTCTGCTCCAACGGCTCCGCCGACGAGCGCTTCACCCTCAACGCCAACGGGACGCTCCACTACAAGTCGGGCGACGGCCCGGCCGGAAACCCCGAAGGCGACCTGACCCGCATCCCCTGAAACCCGCCGACGGGCCCTGGCGTACGCTGGATCGGTCCGTACCTCTTGACACCGCCGAAAGGTGACGCACCGGTGACCGACCAGGCCGCTCTCCAGTCTGTCCTCGACCGCGCCGCCGCAGGGGGCCGGATCACCAGGGAAGAGGCGCTCGACCTCTACCGGCACGCCCCGCTGCACGCGCTCGGCCAGGCCGCCGACGCGGCGCGCCGCCGCCGCTACGCCGGCACCGAGCACATCGCGACGTACATCATCGAGCGCAACATCAACTACACGAACGTGTGTGTCACGGCGTGCAAGTTCTGCGCCTTCTACGCGGCCCCGAAGGACACCAAGAAGGGCTGGTCCCGCGACCTCGACGACATCCTGCGCCGCTGCGCGGAGACCGTGGAGCTCGGCGGCACGCAGATCATGTTCCAGGGCGGACACCACCCGGACTACGGCGTGGAGTACTACGAGGAGCACTTCTCCGCCATCAAGAAGGCGTTCCCGCAGCTGGTCATCCACTCCCTCGGCGCCTCCGAGGTCGACCACATGGCCCGGATCTCCGGCGTCTCGGCGGAGGAGGCCATCAAGCGGATCCACGCCGCCGGCCTCGACTCCTTCGCGGGCGCCGGCGCCGAACTCCTGCCGGAGCGGCCGCGCAAGGCGATCGCCCCGCTGAAGGAGTCCGGCGAGCGCTGGCTGGAGATCATGGAGATCGCCCACGAGCTGGGCGTGGAATCCACCTCCACGATGCTGATGGGCACCGGCGAGACCAACGCCGAGCGCATCGAGCACATCGCGATGATCCGGGACACGCAGGACCGCACCGGCGGCTTCCGCGCCTTCATCCCGTACACGTACCAGCCCGAGAACAACCACCTCAAGGGCCGGACCCAGGCGACGGTCTTCGAGTACCTGCGCATGATCGCGATCGCGCGGCTCTTCCTGGACAACATCGCCCACATCCAGGGCTCCTGGCTGACCGTCGGCAAGGAGGCGGGCCAGCTCTCGCTGCACTACGGCGCGGACGACCTCGGCTCGATCATGCTGGAGGAGAACGTCGTCTCCTCGGCGGGTGCCAAGCACCGCTCGAACCGCCAGGAGATCATCGACCTGATCCGCAAGGCGGGCCGCGTCCCGGCGCAGCGCGCGACCACGTACGAGCACCTCCTCGTGCACGACGACCCGGCGAACGACCCGGTCGACGACCGCGTGGTCTCGCACATCTCGTCCACGGCGATCGAGGGCGGTACGGCGCACCCCGAGCTGAAGCTCATCTCCACGAACTGACGCGCTCGTGCTGACGCTTCACACCGCCGACGTCCTCCTGTCCGGGCCCGGCCGTGCGCCGCTGCCCGCCGGGGCGGTCCTGGTCGAGGGCGACCGGATCGCCCGGGTGGGCCCGTACGAGGAGCTCGCCGCGGCCTGGCCGCACGCGCGGGTCCGGCGCTGGCCCGGGGTGCTGACCCCGGGGCTGCTCGTGCGCGGCGCGGACGTACTGCTGGAGCGGACGTACTACCCCGACGACCCGTACGAGACCGCCGAGCTCGGGTCCGACCCGATCACCGGGGCCGGGGCGCTGGCGGACCTGAAGCTGACGGAATCCCGCTGGGGCAACAGCGCCCGCCGGGCCACGCAGAAGCTGCTGGCCCGCGGGGTGGTGGCGGTGACCGGGAGGCTCACGGTCCCGGCGGTACGGACGGCGGTGGTCCGCTCGGGCCTGACGATCCTGCCCCCGGCCGCGGTCGGGGAGCCCTCGCTGGACCCGTTCGCCGGGCGCCGGTCGGCCGAGGAGGCCTTCCACGGGGCGCTCGACGCGGACGCCCCGGCCCGCTTCGCGGTGTTCGCCGTGCCGGGCCCGGCGGAGCTGCTCGCGCAGGGCGCGACCACCTGCGTGGCCACGGTCATCGGGGGACGGCTGCTGCACCGCCGCCGCTGACCGGTCTGGGCCGTGCGGATTCGCGGGCCAGGGCGGCCAGGAGGCAGGCCTGGAGGCGGCTGATGCCGCCCAGCTTCGCTCTTATGTTGTGCACGTGGAACTTGACCGTGCTGACGGAGAGTTGGAGCTCGCCGGCCAGCTCCGCGTTGGACGCGCCGGTCGCCAGGCACAGGAACACCGCCGACTCCTGTTCGGTGAGCTGGACCTCGTCCCGCCGCACCTTCTCCCTCGCGCGGGGCGGGAACCACACAGGGACGCTGAAGTTCACGACGCGCACGGTTTCCGCTCCTCGTCCCTGGCCGGCGGCCGGCGGCCGCTCTCTCTGCCCTATGGGACGGGTGGTCCTGACAGGTAGGTTCCATTTCCGTCGAACGGCCAGGCATTGGCCTTGCAGCCGAGCAGCCCCTTGATCTGCTGCATCATCGCCGGAGCGGGCTTTCCGGGGCCCGGGCAGGTCTCGTGGTCGTGGCCGAGCTCGTGGCCCACCTCGTGGTTGACGATCAGTGCCCGGTACTCCTCCACGGCCCCCTTGAACTGCGGAGATCCCTCCAGCCAGCGCTTGAGGTTCACCACGACCGTGTGCCCGGCCCGGCAGTTCGTCTCGCCGATGAGTTCGGGGGTGACCACCTCGCACAGCCGGTCGGTGGTCGTGGGTGTGGCGATCTTCACGGTGAAGTCCACCGGCTGGCCGGCCCCGACGAGCTGGAAGCCGTACGCCGGGTCCTTGATCCAGCCGCGCGGGTCCCCGAGGATCTTCTCCACGGACTGCGCGGCGGCGTTCGCGTCGACCCCGCTGCCCTCCTCCACCTCGATCCGCCACTTGCGGGCGGTCCCCTTGCCCTGCGGCTGCCCCGAGTGGGAGGAGGCCGCGAAGGTGCCCGGGCCGGACTGGGGGGTCTTGCCGGCGGCCGGGCCGCCGCCGGCGCCGCCGCTCGGCTTCGAGGCGTCGGCGGAGGGTTCCCCGGGAGCGGCGGACCCGGCCGAGGCCGAGGGGGAGGCGGCCGCGGCGGCGGGAACCCGGCCGGGCTCACCGGAGGCGGCACCGGGCGTACCGGACGGCGAAGCGGCCACGGAGTCGGAGGCGGAGGAGGCGTCGTCCAGCGGCACGACCGCGTAGGCGGTCGCGGCGACGGCGACCGCCGCGGCCGTTCCGAGGAGCGTGCGGCGGAGCCGCTTGCGCCGCTCGGCCCGCCGCTGCGCGCGGGGGCCGAGGCGGGAGCGTTGACCGTGACCGGTGGGTTTGCCTGCCGGCATCGTGGAGCCCTTTGTTCGTGAATATGGTGTTTCGGTAGGCCTTCTTCAGGCCATAGCCGCCAGTCAACGCGGACGCGTGGGCTCCGCGTAACTGTCCATCGGGCCAGTTGTGCCCCCGGCGGTGGGGTCGGGCGCCGCCTGCGAGAATGGCCTGGTATCCGCCCACCCGTACCGCACCGCACCTGAGGGGCCAACGCCAGTGACCCGCGCTTCCCTGGACAAGCAGCCGCACGAAGTCGCCTCCATGTTCGACGGTGTGGCGGCGAACTACGATCTCACCAACGACGTCCTCTCCCTCGGGCAGGCCCGCCTGTGGCGCAAGGAGGTCGCCAAGGCGGTCGGCGCGCGCCCCGGTCACAAGGTGCTGGACCTGGCCGCCGGAACCGCGACCTCCTCGCTGCCGTTCGCCGCGACGGGCGCGTACGTCGTCCCCTGCGACTTCTCGCTCGGGATGCTCCGCGAGGGCAAGAAGCGGCACTCCTGGCTGCCGCTGACCGCGGGCGACGCGACGAAGCTGCCGTTCAAGGACGACGTCTTCGACACGGTGACGATCTCCTTCGGGCTGCGCAACGTGCAGGACACGGACGCGGCGCTGCGGGAGCTGTACCGGGTGACCAAGCCGGGCGGGCAGGTCGTGATCTGCGAGTTCTCGCAGCCCACCTGGGCCCCCTTCCGGACGGTCTACATGGAGTACCTGATGCGGGCGCTGCCGCCGGTGGCCCGCGCGGTCTCCTCCAACCCCGACGCGTACGTCTACCTCGCCGAGTCGATCCGCGAGTGGCCGGACCAGCCGGCGCTGGCCGCGCTGCTGCAGAAGGCCGGCTGGTCGAAGGTGGCGTGGCGGAACCTGAGCGGCGGCATCGTGGCGCTGCACCGCGGCGTCAAGACGGCGTAGCGGGCCGTGGACTACCAGCCCCTCCTGGAGCGGATAGCGGCGGACGTCGCCCCCTTGCTGGGCAGCGGCACGCCGGCCGAGTACATCCCGGCGCTCGCGTCCGTGGATCCCGGGCAGTTCGGGATGGCCGTCGCCGATCTCGACGGGAACGTCTTCGGGGTGGGGGACTGGCAGGTCCCGTTCTCGGCCCAGTCGATCACCAAGGTCTTCGCGCTGGCCCTGGCGCTGGCCGAGGGCGGCGACAGCCTGTGGGAGCGGGTCGGCCGGGAGCCGTCGGGCAACCCGTTCAACTCCCTGGTGCAGCTGGAGTACGAGAACGGCGTTCCGCGCAATCCGTTCATCAACGCGGGCGCGCTGGTGGTCACGGACCGGCTGCAGACGCTGACGGGCGACGCGAGCAGCGAGCTGCTGAAGTTCCTCCGGGAGGAGAGCGGCAACCCGGAGCTCGGCTTCGACGCGGAGGTGGCGGCCTCGGAGCACGAGCACGGCGACCGCAACGCCGCGCTGGCGCACTTCATGGCCTCGTACGGAAACATCGACAACCCCGTGCCGGCGCTGCTGGACCACTACTTCTGGCAGTGCTCGATCGAGATGACCTGTGCCGATCTGGCGCGGGCGGCGCGGTTCCTGGCCCGGCACGGGCTGCGGGCGGACGGCTCGCGGCTGCTGACGCGGAGCGAGGCCAAGCAGGTCAACGCGGTGATGCTGACCTGCGGGACGTACGACGCGGCAGGCGAGTTCGCGTACCGCGTCGGTCTCCCCGGCAAGAGCGGTGTGGGCGGCGGCATCGTGGCGGTGGTCCCGGGCGTGTGCACGCTGGCCGTCTGGTCGCCGGGCCTGGACCCGCACGGCAACTCCGTTGCGGGCGTGGCCGCCCTGGACCGCTTCACGACGCTGACCGGCCTGTCCGTTTTCTGACGCGCCGGACTCCGTCCGTGCCGGACTCCGTCCGCCCGGGTCTACTCGGGAGCGAGCGCGAGTTCGTAGCGGCGGGCGTAGCGGACGCCGTCGGGGAGCAGGAAGCGGTCCGCCAGGGTCATGCCCAGGCGTTCCGCGACCGCGATCGAGCGGCGGTTCCCGTCGTTGATCATCGCCACCACGTGTCCTGTCCCGGCCGCGCGCACCCGCTCCAGCGTGGCCAGGGCCGCGGCGTACGCGTAGCCCTTGCCCCACGCGGAGCGGCCCAGGCGCCAGCCGATCTCGATCTCGCCGACCGGGCCCCACGCCTTCTCCTGGGGCCACGGCTGCGCGCCGGTGAAGCCGATGACCGCGCCCTGCGCGTCCAGCAGCGTCCACAGGCAGAAGCCGAGCTGTGCGTCGTGCATCCGCTGGCGCGCCGTGAACTCCTCGTACAGGGACAGCTCGGCGGGTCCGCCGAGGAACTCCATGACGTCGGGGTCGTCGAAGACCTCGTGCCAGGCCCGTGCGTCCTCGTCGGTCGGTACGCGCAGCCGGACGGTGGGGAGCGAGGCGGGCGAGGTGGGCGAAGCGGTCATCGGGGCAGCCCTTCGGGTTCGTGATCTCTCTCGCTGCATAGACTGCACATGTCCCGTGCCGTTGGGCACCCCTTATCGAGCCTTCGGGAGACCCCGCAGTGACCGAGCCCCTCTCCGAACACTCCGCGGATGTGATCGTCGTCGGGGCCGGGCCCGCCGGCTCGACCACCGCCTACTACCTCGCCAAGGCCGGACTCGACGTCCTGCTGCTGGAGAAGACGGCGTTCCCGCGCGAGAAGGTCTGCGGCGACGGTCTGACCCCGCGCGCCACCAAACAGCTGGTGGCGATGGGCATCGACGTCTCCGAAGAGGCCGGCTGGCTCCGCAACAAGGGCCTGCGGATCATCGGCGGCGGCCAGCGGCTCCAGCTGGACTGGCCGGAACTCGCCTCCTTCCCGGACTACGGACTCGTCCGCAAGCGCGACGACTTCGACGAGACCCTGGCCCGCCAGGCCCAGAAGGCCGGCGCCCGCCTGTACGAGCGCTGCAACGTCGGCGAGCCCGTCCGCGACCCCCGCACCGGCCACATCACCGGCGTGCACGCGAAGCTGGGCGAGGAGAAGACCCCGGTCACCTTCAGCGCCCCGCTCGTGGTCGCCGCCGACGGCAACTCCTCGCGCCTGTCCCTCGCGATGGGCCTGCACCGGCGCGAGGACCGCCCGATGGGCGTCGCCGTCCGTACGTACTTCACCTCGCCGCGGCACGACGACGACTACCTGGAGTCCTGGCTGGAGCTGTGGGACCGGCGTGGTGCGCAGGACCGGCTGCTGCCCGGCTACGGCTGGATCTTCGGCATGGGCGACGGCACGTCCAACGTCGGCCTCGGCATCCTCAACTCCTCCTCCGCCTTCCGGGAGCTGGACTGGCGCGAGGTCCTCAAGGCCTGGTGCGCGTCCATGCCGGAGGACTGGGGCTACACCCCCGAGAACATGACGCAGCCGATCCGCGGCGCGGCCCTGCCGATGGCCTTCAACCGGCAGCCGCACTACACCAAGGGCCTGCTGCTGGTCGGCGACGCGGGCGGGCTCGTCAACCCGTTCAACGGCGAGGGCATCGCGTATGCGATGGAATCCGGGCAGATCGCCGCCGATGTCATCGTGCAGGCGCACGCCCGGGCCACCCCGGCCCAGCGCGAGCTGGCGCTGCACAACTACCCGAAGGTGCTCAAGGAGACGTACGGCGGGTACTACTCGCTGGGCCGCGCCTTCGTGAAGCTGATCGGCAACCCGAAGGTCATGAAGGTCGCCGCGCAGCGCGGCCTGACGCACCCGGTGCTGATGCGGTTCACGCTGAAGATGCTGGCCAACCTGACCGACCCGGCGGGCGGCGACGCGATGGACCGCATCATCAACGGCCTCTCGAAGGTCGCTCCAAAAGCCTGATGATTCAAGGCCCGGCCGTTCTGCGGAGAGCCGAGCGGCCGGGCTCTCCGCATGCGACCGTCAGACGTTGACGATCTTCACCTTCGGTGAGCCCGGCAGTTCCTCGGCGGCCTTGCACAGTGCCGGGATGTGCGACGTGTCGGAAGTGACGAGCAGTACCGGGGGAGTGCAGAGGGCGGCCGTGGCCACCACGAGTGCGTCCACGAGGCATTCGTGGCCGTCAAGACCCGAGGCGTCGAGCAGCTTTGCTGCGGCTTCTGTCACCGCGTCGCTGACCGGCTTCACGTCGAACCGGGATAGCAGGAACTGGAGTCGCTTGGCGGCCTCGCCGGTACGGCGCACCTCCAAGGGCGTCAGGGCGGACAGCGCCACGCGCCGACCGTTCTGCTGAGCGACCTCGATGCGCGCGCGCATCCCCTCGTCACCGTCGACGTGCAGTGAAAGCCCTTGGGCGTCCAGTACGAGCGTGCCCTCGCTCTTTGCCTTGATCTTGAGGCGCTTGCTTACCACTCCTGTTCCGCCTGCCGCCGTGCTTCGGCGGAGACGGGGCCGAACGCCTTGCGGTCGGCGGTCACGACCTCGCGGAGCTTCTGCGCGGCGAGCCATTCCTCCAGGGCTTCGGCCACGACAGACGAGAACCCGCTCTTGCCGGCGCGTTCCTCAACTTCCTTGATCAATGACTGGGCGAGCGACACGGATCTCTTTCCGGCCCGCTCGACGGCCTGGGGCGCTACGTGACTGCTCATGCCTAAAACGTAGCACCGCTGGTAGGAAATTTCTCGTCCGGTGATTACCTCAGCGGAACCAAGGTGGCCCCCAAGGCCCGAGCCGCGTGTTGGGCTAGGGAGCGGGGCGGGCCGGGTTTCCACCGGTTCGGCCCGCTTCGCCGTTCCCGGATCCGCCGGATCCGTCCCCGTACGCCGACCGCCGCGGGCCGTGGACCGTCCGTACGCAGCGGGCCACCAGCACCGCGCCCCACAGCAGCAGCCCGAACGCAAGGGCCCAGCCGAGCCCCAGGATGACGGGATGTCCGGGTTTGTGCCAGGGACGGGTGGTGTTCAACAGCCAGCCGCCGACGGCGAGCAGGAAGAGCCCGGTGGCGGCCGGTACGGGGGTGGGGTCGGCGCCGTCGTGTTCCTCGTACGCGTCGGTCATCGCGGTCCGCCACCTCCTGGCCTGAATCGTGCGCTGCGCACCGCCATCTTCTCAGGGCGCCGGCGGACGCGGAAAGGGCCGGCACTCCGCCCCCGAGCGGGGGAGTGCCGGCCCTCGGGCCGTGCTGAAGCATGCCGGGACGCGCCGAGAGGGGCTCAGGAGCCCCTGGGGAACCTCAGGGGACCTCGGGGGGCCTCAGAGGCCTCAGAGGACGCGGCGGGCGCCCGTCGGCGGGTCGTAGCTCAGGGAGCGCTCGACGACGCCCGTGCCGGAGTTCTGGGCGCCCACGAACTTGCCGCCGCCGACGTAGATGGCGACGTGGTAGGCGCTGCCGCTGGGGCCCCAGTACAGGATGTCGCCGGGCTGGAGGGCGCTCAGGGAGACCGAACGGCCCTTCGTGGACTGGTCCTGCGACACGCGCGGCAGGGAGATGCCGGCCTGGCGGTAGGCGGCCTGGACGAGGCCGGAGCAGTCGAACGAGCCGTTCGCGCCGGTGCCGCCGGTGACGTACGCCTTGCCGACCTGCGCGCGGGCGTAGTTGACGATCGCGGCGGCGGAGCCGGTCGCGGGGGCGGTGACGGTGCCCGAGCCCAGCTCGGAGCCCGAGTCCGACGCGGAGGCGTTCTGGAGGGTGTTGCGGGAAGAGCTGCGGGTGGCGCGCTCGGCGTCGGCCTTGCGGTCCGCCTCCTCCTTCGCCTTCTTCTCGGCGTCGGCCTTCTGGGCGTCTTCCTTGGCCTTCTTGGCCTCGGCGGCGGCGCCGGTGCGGGCCTGCTCCTCCTGGGTGCGCAGCTCGCCGGTGACGGCGGCGGCGGCCGTGTTCTCGGCGGCGGTGGTGACGGCGGAGGAGACGTCGGCGGCCAGGTCCAGGTTCAGGACCGGCATTTCGAGCGTCGTCTCGGTCACGGGCTCGGACGGGGACGCGCTCGCCGTGCCGGCCATCGCCAGGGTGCTGAGGACGCCACCGGCAACTCCGGCGCGGACCGCGAGCTTCGAGGCGCTGCGACGGGGCTTCCGGTGGCTGGGTATGTGAGCGGTGTGGGACATGAGGACAACCGCTATCAGGGGGTCCGGGTTCCCTTCAAGAAACGTGGTCTGCGCCACAGTTGTTCGCGAACCGGGCTAACCGGGCGCGTCGCGCGTCTTATTGACGCCGTAACGGACGTATCGGACACGCCGTCACAAGGCTGTGATCAAGGGGTTTCCGCAATTAGTCCGAATTGATCCACGACCTACCATCACCGCGGACAGATGGCCAAGCCCGCTTTCGGAACCAAGAATTCGGAGTGGCGCAGGTCACAGAACCATCTCACTGTGAGGGCCCTGTGGTCCGTCCGTGATCCGTCCGTGAACTTCCCGTGCGGTGCCACCCCCGGCGGTCCGACCGCCCGCGCCCGCCGCTCGTGAACGCGCGCACGCGTCCCGCCCCCCTATGCGTCCGTCCACTCCCGTCCCCGGGGCCTCCCCCGGCCGGGCGACGGCGATTTCCTTTACCGTGCAAGGCTTGATCCCGCAAATTTGCCTGCACCCGCCATCGTTTGATAGTGCCATCACCCTTCTACCTGCGGTAACGGGGTCGGATGTCACCTTTGGTGATCATGTGGATGCTTCGCGTATGAAGATCACAGCTCATCGGACTTCATGATCGTTCGTCAGGTGGTGGAGATCACAAACTCGTTGTTGTTACCCGTGTCGCAGATCACAGACCACCGGGCATAAGATGCGCAGCAGTCCGGCTTGTGAACTGCCTCACATGCGATCTCGTCGAGTTGGGCGATCTTCGCGGGGCCGCTCGCTCGGTGCCGGCACAGCGGTCCAACGGTCAAGGACGACTGGAAGGAGCGAGGAGCGTGAATGCGTACGCGCCCATCCTCGTGCTCGGCGCCCTCGGCGCAGGGTTTGCGATCTTCTCCGTGGTCATGGCCACGCTGATCGGCCCAAAACGGTACAACCGGGCGAAGCTAGAGGCGTACGAGTGCGGCATCGAGCCGACGCCCACGCCGGCCGGCGGCGGTCGCTTCCCCATCAAGTACTACCTGACGGCGATGCTCTTCATCGTCTTCGACATCGAAGTTGTCTTCCTCTACCCCTGGGCCGTCACCTTCGACTCCCTGGGGATCTTCGGGCTCGTCGAGATGCTGCTCTTCGTGCTCACCGTCTTCGTCGCCTACGCCTACGTGTGGCGCCGCGGCGGCCTGGAATGGGACTGAGGGGCTGAATTTCCCATGGGACTGGAAGAGAAGCTGCCGAGCGGCTTTCTGCTGACCACCGTCGAACAGGCCGCGGGCTGGGTGCGCAAGTCATCCGTGTTCCCCGCGACCTTCGGCCTGGCCTGCTGCGCCATCGAGATGATGACCACCGGAGCGGGCCGGTACGACCTCGCCCGCTTCGGCATGGAGGTCTTCCGCGGATCCCCGCGCCAGGCCGATCTGATGATCGTGGCCGGACGGGTCAGCCAGAAGATGGCGCCGGTGCTGCGGCAGGTGTACGACCAGATGCCCGCTCCCAAATGGGTCATCTCCATGGGGGTTTGCGCATCTTCAGGCGGAATGTTCAATAACTACGCGATTGTCCAGGGCGTCGACCACATCGTCCCGGTGGACATCTATCTCCCCGGCTGCCCGCCGCGCCCCGAGATGCTGATGGACGCGATCCTCAAGCTCCACCAGAAGATCCAGGGCGGAAAGCTCGGCGTGAACCGGGAAGAGGCGGCGCGAGAGGCGGAGGCGGCGGCCCTCAAGGCCCTCCCCACGATCGAGATGAAGGGGCTGCTCCGGTGAGCGAGACCCAAGAGCCGGAGAACGGCAGCAACGTCCCTGCGCCGCGCGGCCAGGGCCCCGAGGTGATCGGCGTCCGCAAGGGCATGTTCGGCACCCGGGGCGGCGGCGACACCAGCGGCTACGGCGGCCTCGTCCGCACCGTGGCCATGCCCGGCGCGAGCCACCGCCCCTACGGCTCCTACTTCGACGAGGTCGTCGACGAGCTCGAAGGGGCGCTGGAGGAGCAGGACCTGCTCCCGCAGAACGCGATCGAGAAGGTCGTCGTCGACCGGGGCGAGCTGACGCTCCACATCGCCCGCGAGCACCTCGTCCGCGTCGCGAAGACCCTGCGCGACGACCCGGCCCTGCGCTTCGAGCTGTGCACCGGCGTCTGCGGGGTCCACTTCCCCGACGACAAGAGCCGCGAGCTGCACGCCGTCTACCACCTGCGCTCGATCACCCACGGCCGGGTGGTGCGCCTGGAGGTCACGGCCCCGGACGCCGACCCGCACGTCCCGTCGCTCGTCTCCGTCTACCCGACGAACGACTGGCACGAGCGCGAGACGTACGACTTCTTCGGCCTGGTCTTCGACGGGCACCCGGCGCTCACCCGGATCATGATGCCGGACGACTGGCAGGGCTTCCCGCAGCGCAAGGACTACCCGCTCGGCGGCATCCCCATCGAGTACAAGGGCGCCCAGATCCCGGCTCCCGACCAGCGGAGGTCGTACAGCTGATGTCCACGTCAAACAACGCCTCCTCGAACCACGCGGCCGCCCGGGAGACCACCGAAGGCACCGTCTACACCGTCACCGGCGGGGACTGGGACGAGATCGTCCAGTCCGCGGCCAAGGCCGACGACGAGCGGATCGTCGTCAACATGGGGCCGCAGCACCCGTCCACCCACGGCGTGCTCCGGCTGATCCTGGAGATCGACGGCGAGACGGTCACCGAGGCCCGCTGCGGCATCGGCTACCTGCACACCGGCATCGAGAAGAACCTCGAATTCCGGAACTGGACGCAGGGCACCACCTTCGTGACGCGCATGGACTACCTGACGCCGTTCTTCAACGAGACGGCGTACTGCCTCGGTGTCGAGAAGCTGCTCGGCATCACCGACCAGATCCCGGACCGCGCCACCGTCATCCGCGTCCTGCTGATGGAGCTCAACCGGCTCTCCTCCCACCTGGTGTGCATCGCCACCGGCGGCATGGAGCTGGGCGCGACCACGATCATGATCTACGGGTTCCGGGACCGCGAGCTGATCCTCGACATCTTCGAGCTGATCACCGGCCTGCGCATGAACCACGCGTTCGTCCGCCCCGGCGGCCTCGCCCAGGACCTGCCCCCGGGCGCCGTGGACCAGCTGCGCGACTTCCTCAAGACCATGAAGAAGAACCTGCCGGAGTACGACAAGCTCGCCACCGGCAACCCCATCTTCAAGGCCCGCATGCAGGACGTCGGCTACCTCGACCTCACCGGCTGCATGGCGCTGGGCGCCACCGGCCCGATTCTGCGCTCCGCCGGCCTGCCGCACGACCTGCGCAAGGCGGACCCGTACTGCGGGTACGAGACCTACGAGTTCGACGTGCCGACCACCGAGAGCTGCGACTCGTACGGGCGGTTCCTGATCCGCCTGGAGGAGATGCGCCAGTCCCTGCGGATCGTCGAACAGTGCCTGGAGCGGCTGGAGCCGGGCCCGGTCATGGTCGCCGACAAGAAGATCGCCTGGCCGGCGCAGCTCGCGATGGGCCCGGACGGCCTCGGCAACTCGCTCGACCACATCAAGAACATCATGGGCACCTCCATGGAGGCCCTCATCCACCACTTCAAGCTGGTGACCGAGGGCTTCCGGGTGCCGGCCGGGCAGGCGTACGCGGCGGTCGAGTCCCCCAAGGGCGAACTCGGCGTCCACGTCGTCTCCGACGGCGGCACCCGCCCCTACCGGGTCCACTTCCGGGACCCGTCCTTCACCAACCTTCAGGCCATGGCAGCGATGTGCGAGGGCGGCCAGGTCGCCGACGTCATCGTCGCCGTCGCCTCCATCGACCCCGTGATGGGAGGCGTCGACCGATGACCGCCAATGCGCCCGGTCAAGGGGTGGGTCTGGGCATGCCCCAGCTGCCGGCCCCCGATTTCCCGGCGGACGTACGCGCCCGGCTCGAAGCGGACGCGAAGGAGATCATCGCCCGCTACCCCGACAGCCGTTCCGCGCTGCTGCCGCTGCTGCACCTGACCCAGGCGGAGGAGGGCTTCGTCTCGCGCACCGGCATCCGGTTCTGCGCCGAGGTGCTGGGCCTGACCACCGCCGAGGTCACCGCCGTGGCCACCTTCTACACGATGTACCGGCGCAAGGCCTCGGGCGACTACCAGGTCGGCGTCTGTACGAACACCCTGTGCGCGGTCATGGGCGGCGACGCGATCTTCGACGAGCTCAAGCAGCACCTCGGGGTCGGCAACAACGAGACCACCCCGGACGGCAAGGTCACGCTGGAGCACATCGAGTGCAACGCGGCCTGCGACTACGCCCCCGTGGTGATGGTCAACTGGGAGTTCTTCGACAACCAGACCCCCGAGTCCGCCAAGGCCATGGTCGACGACCTGATCGCCGGCCGGCCCGTCGCGCCGACCCGGGGCGCGCCGCTGTGCACGTACAAGGAGACGGCCCGGATCCTGGCCGGCTTCCCGGACGAACGCGAGGGCGCGGTCGAGGCGAGCGGCGGCGCCGGCCCCGCCTCCCTGATCGGGCTGCGCATCGCGCGCGGCGAGACCCCGCAGCTCGGCAAGGTCGTGCACCCGCGTGGTGAGGCTTCTGCTGCCACAGAGGAGGGGGAGTGATGACGGTGACTGCCGAAATGCATGAGAACGGCGCCCCGGAGAAGCTGCTGGCGCCCGTGCTGTCGGCCTTCTGGGACGAGCCGCAGTCGTGGACGCTGGAGACCTACCGGCGGCACGAGGGATACGAGGGCCTGCGCAAGGCGCTCGCGATGACCCCGGACGACCTCATCGCATACGTGAAGGACTCCGGTCTGCGCGGGCGCGGCGGCGCGGGCTTCCCCACCGGAATGAAGTGGCAGTTCATCCCGCAGGGCGACGGAAAGCCGCACTACCTCGTCGTGAACGCGGACGAGTCGGAGCCGGGAACCTGCAAGGACATCCCCCTCCTCTTCGCCAACCCGCACTCCCTCATCGAGGGAATGATCATCGCCTGCTACGCGATCCGGTCGGAGCACGCCTTCATCTACCTGCGCGGCGAGGTCGTACCGGTGCTGCGGCGCCTGCACGAGGCGGTGCGCGAGGCGTACGAGGCCGGATACCTCGGCAAGGACATCATGGGGAGCGGCCTCAACCTCGACATCACGGTGCACGCGGGCGCGGGCGCGTACATCTGCGGCGAGGAGACGGCACTCCTCGACTCCCTCGAAGGCCGGCGCGGCCAGCCCCGGCTGCGTCCCCCCTTCCCCGCCGTCGAGGGGCTCTACGCGTGCCCCACTGTCGTCAACAACGTGGAATCCATCGCCTCGGTTCCCGCGATCCTGAACCGGGGCAAGGACTGGTTCAAGGCGATGGGCACCGAGAAGTCCCCCGGCTTCACCCTGTACTCGCTCTCCGGGCACGTCGCCGGACCCGGCCAGTACGAGGCCCCGCTCGGCATCACCCTGCGCCAGCTGCTCGACATGAGCGGCGGGATGCGCCCCGGGCACCGGCTGAAGTTCTGGACCCCGGGCGGCTCCTCCACCCCGATGTTCACGGCCGAGCACCTGGACGTGCCGCTGGACTACGAGGGCGTCGGCGCGGCCGGCTCCATGCTCGGAACCAAGGCGCTCCAGTGCTTCGACGAGACGACCTGCGTGGTGCGGGCCGTCACCCGCTGGACCGAGTTCTACGCCCACGAGTCCTGCGGCAAGTGCACCCCCTGCCGCGAAGGTACGTACTGGCTCGTGCAGTTGCTCCGCGACATCGAGGCCGGCAAGGGCGTCATGTCCGACCTCGACAAGCTGAACGACATCGCCGACAACATCAACGGCAAGTCGTTCTGCGCGCTCGGCGACGGCGCCGCCAGCCCGATCTTCTCCTCGCTCAAGTACTTCCGCGAGGAGTACGAGCAGCACATCACGGGCAAGGGCTGCCCCTTCGACCCCAAGAAGTCGACCCTCTGGGCTGACACGGAGGTGAACGCATGACCGTCACCACTAATGCTCCGACCGGTGGCGGAGAGGCAGCGGTGCCGCCGGAGGACCTGATCTCCCTGACCATCGACGGCATCGAACTCTCGGTGCCCAAGGGGACCCTGGTCATCCGGGCCGCCGAGCAGATCGGCATCGAGATCCCCCGATTCTGCGACCACCCCCTCCTCGACCCGGTCGGCGCCTGCCGCCAGTGCATCGTCGAGGTCGAGGGCCAGCGCAAGCCGATGGCCTCCTGCACCATCACCTGCACGGACGGCATGGTCGTCAAGACGCAGCTGACCTCCCCGGTCGCCGAGAAGTCCCAGCGCGGCGTGATGGAGCTGCTGCTCATCAACCACCCGCTGGACTGCCCGGTCTGCGACAAGGGCGGCGAGTGCCCGCTGCAGAACCAGGCGATGTCCCACGGGCAGAGCGACTCGCGTTTCGAGGGCAAGAAGCGCACCTACGAGAAGCCGGTCCCGATCTCCACCCAGGTGCTGCTGGACCGCGAGCGGTGCGTCCTGTGCGCGCGCTGCACCCGCTTCTCCACGCAGGTCGCGGGCGACCCGATGATCGAGATGCTCGAACGCGGGGCGCTCCAGCAGATCGGCACCGGCGAGGGCGACCCCTTCGAGTCGTACTTCTCCGGCAACACCATCCAGATCTGCCCCGTCGGCGCCCTCACCTCGGCCGCCTACCGGTTCCGCTCCCGCCCGTTCGACCTCGTCTCCTCCCCGAGCGTGTGCGAGCACTGCGCGGGCGGCTGCGCGACCCGGACCGACCACCGCCGCGGCAAGGTGCTGCGCCGGATGGCCGCCGAGGACCCCGAGGTCAACGAGGAGTGGATCTGCGACAAGGGCCGCTTCGGGTTCCGCTACGCGCAGCGCCCGGACCGGCTCACCACCCCGCTGGTACGCGGCGCCGACGGGGTCCTCGCCCCGGCGAGCTGGCCCGAGGCCCTGGAGGCCGCGGCCGCCGGGCTCGCCGCCGCGCGCGGCCGGGCCGGCGTCCTGACCGGCGGCCGGCTGACCGTCGAGGACGCGTACGCGTACGCCAAGTTCGCCCGCGTCGTCCTCGACACCAACGACATCGACTTCCGGGCCCGGATCCACAGCGCGGAGGAGGCCGAGTTCCTGGCCGCCACCGTGGCCGGCACCGGGAAGGACCTCGACGGCCGCGGTGTCACGTACGCGAAGCTGGAGGCGGCCCCCGCCGTCCTGCTCGCCGGCATCGAGTCCGAGGAGGAGGCCCCCGGCGTCTTCCTGCGGCTGCGCAAGGCCCACCGCAAGCACAAGCAGCGGACCTTCGCCCTCGCCCCGTTCGCCACCCGCGGCCTGGAGAAGGCGGGCGGCACCCTGCTGGCCGCCGCCCCCGGCACCGAGCCCGAGTGGCTGGCGGCCCTGGCCTCCCGGACCGGCCTGGAGGCCGGCGGGGCGGGGGCCGCCGACGCGCTGCGCCAGGATGGTGCGGTCATCGTCGTCGGGGAGCGCCTGGCCGGCGTGCCCGGCGCGCTGACCGCCGCCGTACGGGCGGCCGCCGCCACCGGAGCGCAGCTCGTGTGGATCCCGCGCCGGGCCGGGGAGCGGGCCGCCGTCGAGGCGGGCGCCCTGCCGTCGCTGCTGCCGGGGGCCCGTCCGGCCACCGACCCGCGGGCCCGCGACGAGGTCGCCACCGCCTGGGGGCTGGACGAACTCCCGCACCGCTACGGACGCGACACCGGCCAGATCGTCGAAGCCGCCGCCGGGGGCGAGCTCTCCGCCCTGCTGGTCGCGGGCGTCGAGGTCGCCGACCTGCCGGACCCGGCCCGGGCGCTGGTCGCCCTCCAGGAAGCCTTCGTGGTCTCGCTGGAACTGCGGCCCGGCCAGGTCACCGACCACGCGGACGTGGTGTTCCCGGTCGCGGCTGTCGCCGAGAAGGCCGGCGCGTTCATCAACTGGGAGGGCAGGGTCCGGCCGTTCGAGGCCGCCCTCAAGCCCGACCAGATGACCCGCCGGCTCGCCCCCGCCGACGCCCGCGTGCTGCACATGCTGGCCGACGCGGCCGACCGGCCGATCGCGCTGCCCGACGTACACGCCGTACGCCGCGAGCTCGACGCGCTCGGCCCGTGGGCCGGGGAGCGCGCCGCCGAGCACTCCGCGGACACCGCGCCGCTGCCCCGCCCCGGAGCGGGCGAGGCGGTCCTCGCGGGCCACCGGCTCCTGCTCGACCTGGGCCGGCTCCAGGAGGGCGACGACGCCCTGGCCGGCACCCGGCACGAGGCGAGCGCCCGGCTGTCGGCCGCCACGGCCGCCGAGACCGGCGTCAAGGACGGCGACGTCCTCGCGGTGACCGGCCCGGCCGGTTCCGTGGAACTGCCGCTGCGGATCACCGAGATGCCCGACCGGGTGGTCTGGCTCCCGCTGAACTCCACCGGGCACGGCGTCCTCGCCGACACCGGGGCCCACCCGGGCACCCTCGTACGGATCGGCCCGGCGACGCCGGCCGACAGCAGCGGCACCCCTGCGGAGGTGGGCGCGTGAACGCGGTACAGCTCGCGGCCGAGGACCTGTCCCTGTTCGGCAGGGACGTCTGGTGGCTCGTCGTCGTCAAGGCGGTGTTCTGCTTCGCCTTCCTGATGGTGACCGTGCTCTTCTCCATCGTGTGGGAGCGCAAGGTCGTCGCCTGGATGCAGCTGCGCATCGGCCCCAACCGGCACGGCCCCTGGGGCATGCTCCAGTCGCTCGCCGACGGCGTGAAGCTGATGCTCAAGGAAGACATCATCGTCAAGCGGGCCGACAAGGTGGTGTACGTCCTGGCCCCGATCATCGCGGCGATCCCGGCCTTCATGGCCATCGCGGTGATCCCGTTCGGTCCGGCCGACGACGAGGTCTCGATCTTCGGCCAGCGCACCACGATGCAGCTCACCGACCTGCCGATCGCGATGCTCTACATCCTCGCGGTCGCCTCGGTCGGCATCTACGGCATCGTCCTGGCCGGCTGGTCCTCGGGCTCGACGTACCCGCTGCTCGGCGGCCTGCGCTCCTGCGCGCAGATGATCTCGTACGAGATCGCGATGGGCGCGGCCTTCGCCTCGGTCTTCCTCTACTCCGGGTCGATGTCGACCTCGGCGATCGTGGAGGCGCAGGCGGACCGCTGGTACATCGTGCTGCTGCCGGTCTCGTTCATCATCTACGTCATCACGATGGTCGGCGAGACCAACCGCGCGCCGTTCGACATGCCGGAGTCCGAGGGCGACCTGGTCGGCGGCTTCAACACCGAGTACTCCTCCATCAAGTTCGCGCTGTTCATGCTGGCCGAGTACGTCAACATGGTCACCGTCTCGGCGGTCTCGGTCACCCTCTTCCTGGGCGGCTGGCGGGCCCCGTACCCGATCAGCCACTTCTGGGAGGGCGCGAACCACGGCTGGTGGCCGATGCTCTGGTTCGTCATCAAGGTCCAGCTGCTGCTCTTCTTCTTCATCTGGCTGCGCGGCACGCTGCCCCGCGTCCGCTACGACCAGCTGATGAAGCTCGGCTGGAAGGTCCTGATCCCGGTCTCCGTGGTCTGGCTGATGCTGGTCGCGACCGTCCGGGCGCTGCGCAACGAGAACTACGACTTCTCGGAGATCGTCCTGTACGTCGGCGGCGCGGTCGTCGCGATCCTGCTGCTGTCCTTCGTCGCGGACCTCTTCCGCGACCGGAAGGAGAAGGCTTCCGCCGAGCGGGCCGACGAGGCCGCCGGGGCCGAGCCCTTCGACCCGCTGGCGGGCGGGTTCCCCGTACCGCCCAAGCCCGGCCAGCACCTGGCACCCGTACCGCGCAGGCGGCCTCGCAGCGAGCGGGAGCTGATCGTCAGTGGCGGGACGAATACCGACAGTGACCGAGAGGAGGGTGCTGAGAATGTCTGACAAGTCTGATGCCGAGCAGGGCGAGAAGTGGCAGAACCCGGTGGCCGGCTTCGGCGTGACCTTCAAGGCCATGTTCAAGAAGCGCCTCACCGAGCAGTACCCCGAGCAGCAGAAGACCACCGCTCCGCGCTTCCACGGACGCCACCAGCTGAACCGGCACCCGGACGGCCTGGAGAAGTGCATCGGCTGCGAGCTGTGCGCCTGGGCCTGTCCCGCCGACGCCATCTACGTGGAGGGCGCGGACAACACCGAGGAGGAGCGCTACTCCCCGGGTGAGCGGTACGGGCGGGTCTACCAGATCAACTACGCCCGCTGCATCCTGTGCGGGCTGTGCATCGAGGCCTGCCCGACGCGGGCGCTGACGATGACGAACGAGTTCGAACTGGCCGACTCCAGCCGCGAATCGCTCATCTACACCAAGGAGCAGCTGCTCGCGGGCCTGACCGAGGGCATGGTGGAGTCCCCGCACTCGATCTTCCCGGGCACGGACGAGCAGGACTACTACCGCGGACTGGTGACGGGGGCGGCCCCGGGAACGGTCCGGCAGGTGGCGGTCTCCAAGGGCGAGAGCGCGGCCGCGCCCGATGCCGAGGAGGTGCAGGCATGAGCGCCCTCGCAGCGGCCACCGCGACCTCCACCGGCGAGGCGGTCCAGTTCTGGGTCCTCGGCACCGTCGCCGTCATCGGCGCGCTGTCCACGATCCTGATGAAGAAGGCCGTGCACAGCGCGCTGAGCCTGGCCGGGACGATGATCATCCTGGCGGTCTTCTACCTCGCCAACGGGGCGTACTTCCTGGGCGTGGTCCAGGTCATCGTCTACACCGGCGCGATCATGATGCTCTTCCTCTTCGTGGTCATGCTCGTCGGCGTCACCGCCGCCGACTCCCTGAAGGAGACCCTCAAGGGGCAGCGCTGGATGGCCGTCCTGTGCGGGCTCGGCTTCGGCGTCCTGCTGATCGCGGGCCTCGCCAACGCCAAGCTCACCCACTTCAACGGGCTCGGCCGGGTCAACTCCGCCGGGCACGTGGAGGGGCTGGCCACGCTGATCTTCACCAAGTACGTGTTCGCCTTCGAGATCACCGGCGCGCTGCTGATCACCGCCGCCGTCGGTGCGATGGTCCTCACCCACCGCGAGCGCACCGAGCGGGCCGCCACGCAGCGCGAGCTCGCCGAGCGGCGCGTGCGCGAGGGCGTCCAGCTCCCGCCGCTGCCCGCGCCCGGCGTCTACGCCCGGCACAACGCGGTGGACGTCGCCGGCCTGCTGCCGGACGGCACCCCGTCCGAGCTGACCGTCAGCAAGACGCTGCGCGCCCGCGGCCAGATCCGGGACGTGTCGAGCGAGGCGCTGAACGACCTGAAGGCGCTGGAGCAGGCGTCCGCGGAGCGCCTCGGCCGTGAGGAGGCATCCAAGTGAATCCGGTCAACTACCTGTACCTGGCCGCCCTGCTGTTCACCATCGGCGCGGCCGGAGTACTCATCCGGAAGAACGCGATCGTGCTGTTCATGTGCGTCGAGCTGATGCTCAACGCCTGCAACCTCGCGTTCGTGGCCTTCTCCCGGATGCACGGCAACCTCGACGGCCAGATCATCGCCTTCTTCACGATGGTCGTCGCCGCCGCGGAGGTCGTGGTGGGCCTCGCGATCATCGTGTCGCTCTTCCGTACCCGCCACTCGGCCTCGGTCGACGACGCCAGCCTGATGAAGCTGTAAGGGGCGCTCACAGTGGAGAATCTGATCGGGCTGCTGATCGCGGCGCCCCTGCTCGGAGCGGCGGTGCTGCTGTGCGGCGGCCGGCGCCTCGACAAGGCCGGCCACTGGCTCGGCACCCTGCTCGCCGCCGCCTCCTTCGGCATCGGCGTGGCCCTGTTCACCGACATGCTCGGCCGCGGCGCCGACGACCGGACCCTGTACCAGAAGCTGTACACCTGGATCCCGGTCGAGGGCTTCCAGGCGGACGTCGCCTTCCAGCTGGACCAGCTGTCGATGACGTTCGTCCTGCTGATCACCGGAGTGGGCACGCTCATCCACGTGTACTCGATCGGGTACATGGAGCACGACGAGCGCCGCCGCCGTTTCTTCGGCTACCTGAACCTCTTCCTCGCGGCGATGCTGCTGCTCGTCCTCGCCGACAACTACCTGCTGCTGTACGTCGGCTGGGAGGGCGTCGGCCTCGCCTCGTACCTGCTCATCGGCTTCTGGCAGCACAAGCCCAGCGCGGCGACCGCCGCGAAGAAGGCCTTCCTGGTCAACCGGGTCGGCGACATGGGCCTGTCGATCGCGATCATGCTGCTGTTCACCACCTTCGGGACCTTCACCTTCGGGCCGGTCTTCGCCTCGGTGGGGAACGCGACGGAGGGCAAGCTGACGGCGGTCGCCCTGATGCTGCTGCTCGCCGCGTGCGGCAAGTCGGCCCAGGTGCCGCTGCAGTCCTGGCTCGGGGACGCGATGGAGGGCCCGACCCCGGTCTCGGCCCTGATCCACGCGGCGACCATGGTCACCGCCGGCGTGTACCTCATCACCCGCTCCGGGGCGATCTTCAACGCCGCGCCGGACGCGCAGACCGCGGTCGTCGTGGTCGGCGGGGTGACGCTCCTCTTCGGTGCGATCGTCGGTTGCGCGAAGGACGACATCAAGAAGGCCCTCGCCGGCTCGACGATGTCGCAGATCGGGTACATGATCCTGGCCGCGGGGCTCGGCCCCATCGGCTACGCCTTCGCGATCATGCACCTGGTGACGCACGGCTTCTTCAAGGCCGGCCTCTTCCTCGGCGCGGGTTCCGTGATGCACGGGATGAACGACGAGGTGGACATGCGGCGCTACGGCGGCCTGCGCAAGTTCATGCCGATCACCTTCGTCACCTTCGGCCTCGGCTACCTCGCCATCATCGGCTTCCCGGGCCTGTCCGGCTTCTGGTCCAAGGACAAGATCATCGAGGCGGCCTTCGCGAAGGGCGGCACCGAGGGCTGGATCCTCGGCGCGGTCACCCTGCTGGGCGCGGCCATCACCGCGTTCTACATGACCCGCGTGATGCTGCTGACCTTCTTCGGCGAGAAGCGCTGGCAGCCGGACGCCAACGGCCACGAGCCGCACCCGCACGAGTCCCCGAAGTCCATGACCCTCCCGATGGTCGTCCTGGCCTTCGGATCGGTCTTCGCCGGCGCCCTTTTCAGCTTCAACGAGTCCTTCGTGAAGTGGCTGGAGCCCGTCACCTCCTTCGAACACGGGAACCCGCCGATCGGAGCCGCCGCCATCACCGCCTCGACGGTGGTGGTCCTGCTCATCGGCGTGGGCCTCGCCTACGTCCAGTACGGCAGGAAGCCCGTCCCGGTCGTCGCCCCGCGCGGCAGCTGGGTCACCCGGGCGGCGCGCAAGGACCTGTACCAGGACGACTTCAACCACGTCGTGCTGGTGCGCGGCGGGGAACACCTGACCCGCTCGCTCGTGTACGTCGACCACAGCCTGGTCGACGGGGTGGTCAACGGGACGGCCGCCTCGGTCGGCGGGGCCTCGGGCCGGCTGCGCAAGCTGCAGAACGGCTACGCCCGCAGCTACGCGGTCTCGATGTTCGGGGGCACGGCGATCCTCATCGCCGCGACCCTGCTGATGAGGGCGGTGTGAGATGAGTTTCCCGCTTCTGACGGTGACGGCCGCGGTCCCCGCGGTCGGCGCCGTCCTGACGGCGGCCGTCCCGGCCGCCCGCAGGACCGCCGCCAAGTGGCTGGCGCTGCTCTTCTCCCTGGCGACGCTGGCACTGGCCGTGCTCGTCGCGGTCCGCTTCGAGCCCGGTGGCGCCCGCTACCAGCTCACCGAATCGCACGCCTGGATCCCCGACTTCGGCGTCCGCTACGAACTGGGCGTCGACGGCATCGGGGTGGCGCTGATCGCGCTCACCGCCCTGCTGATCCCGTTCGTGATCGGGGCCGGCTGGCACGACGCCGACCCGCTGGAGGGGGAATCCCCGGCGAACTCGCGCTGGCGGCCGACGCAGGGCTTCTTCGCCCTGATCCTGCTGGTCGAGGCGATGGTGGTCATCTCCTTCGAGGCCACCGACGTCTTCCTCTTCTACATCTTCTTCGAAGCCATGCTCATCCCGATGTACTTCCTCATCGGCGGCTTCGGGGACCGGGCACACGCCGGGTCCGATGAGAACGCGGCCGCGCAGCGCTCGTACGCGGCGGTCAAGTTCCTCCTCTACAACCTGGTCGGCGGCCTCATCATGCTGGCCGCCGTCATCGGCCTGTACGTCGTCGCCGGGAACTTCTCGCTCCAGGAGATCACCGCGGCCCGCGCCGCGGGCACGCTCGACATGGCGACCAACACCGAGCGGCTGCTGTTCCTCGGCTTCTTCTTCGCCTTCGCGGTGAAGGCCCCGCTGTGGCCGCTGCACACCTGGCTGCCGAACGCGATGGGCGAGTCCACCGCACCGGTCGCCGTCCTGATCACCGCGGTCGTCGACAAGGTCGGCACCTTCGCGATGCTCCGCTTCTGCCTCGGGCTGTTCCCCGACGCCAGCAAGTGGGCCACGCCGGTGATCCTCGTCCTGGCCCTGATCAGCATCGTCTACGGCGCGCTGGTCGCGGTCGGGCAGCGGGACATCAAGCGGCTGGTCGCGTACGCGTCGATCTCCCACTTCGGGTTCATCATCATGGGCATCTTCGCGATGACCTCCCAGGGGCAGTCGGGCGCCACGCTGTACATGGTCAACCACGGGATCTCGACGGCCGCGCTGATGCTCGTGGCCGGCTTCCTGATCTCGCGCCGCGGCTCCCGGCTCATCGCCGACTACGGCGGTGTGCAGAAGGTGGCCCCGGTACTGGCCGGCACCTTCCTGATCGGCGGCCTCGCCACCCTGTCGCTGCCGGGCCTCGCGCCCTTCGTCAGTGAATTCCTCGTCCTGGTCGGCACGTTCGCCCGGTACCCCGTCATCGGCATCATCGCCACCATCGGCATCGTGCTGGCCGCGCTCTACACCCTGGTGCTCTACCAGCGCACGATGACCGGCCCCGTGAAGGAGGAGGTCCGCACCATGAAGGACCTGCGCCTGCGCGAGGTACTGGTGGTCGCCCCGCTGATCGTGCTGCTGATCGGGCTGGGCGTGTACCCGAAGCCGCTCACCCAGATCGTCAACCCGGCGGTGGAGCACACCATGTCCGACGTACACGAGAAGGACCCGAAGCCACAGGTGGCCGTCGAGGCCAAGAACGGGGAGGCGGCGAAGTGAGCACGATGTCTGCTGCCCAAGGGCTGCTGACGCTGGCGGCCGGGGAGCCGGTCGACCGGATCCCGGCCCCGCACATCGAGTACGCGCAGCTCGCGCCCACGCTGATCGTGGTGGGCGCGGCGGTCCTCGGAGTCCTCGTCGAGGCCTTCGTACCGCGCAGGTCCCGCTACTACGTCCAGGTGTTCCTCGCCGTCGCCGCGCTGGCCTCGGCCTTCGCGGCGGTCGTCGGCCTCGCCGCCGGCGGGTACGCCGGCGGCAAGGCGCACATCGCGGCGATGGGCGCCGTGGCCGTGGACGGCCCGGCGCTGTTCCTCCAGGGCATCATCCTGCTGTCCGCGGTCGTCGCGGTCTTCACCTTCGCCGAGCGGCGCCTGGACCCGGCCGCCCACGGCAACCGGGTGGACTCCTTCGCCGCGCAGGCGGCGTCCGTACCGGGCAGCGAGAGCGAGAAGGCCGCCGTCAAGGCGGGCTTCACCACCACCGAGGTCTTCCCGCTGGCGCTGTTCGCGGTCTCCGGCATGCTGATCTTCCCGGCCGCCGACGACCTGCTGACGCTCTTCGTGGCCCTGGAGGTCTTCTCCCTCCCGCTGTACCTGCTCTGCGCCGTCGCCCGCCGCCAGCGGCTGATGTCGCAGGAGGCGGCGGTCAAGTACTTCCTGCTCGGCGCCTTCTCCTCGGCCTTCCTCCTCTTCGGCATCGCCCTGGTCTACGGGTACGCGGGCTCGGTCTCGTACGCGGCGATCGCCGACGTCGTCGACGGCACGGTCACCAAGATCGACCCGGCGCTCGCCGACACCATGGGCAACGACGCGCTGCTGCTGATCGGCGGGGCGCTGATCCTGACGGGCCTGCTCTTCAAGGTCGGCGCGGTCCCGTTCCACATGTGGACCCCGGACGTCTACCAGGGGGCCCCGACCCCGGTCACGGGCTTCATGGCGGCGGCGACGAAGGTGGCCGCGTTCGGCGCGCTGCTCCGGCTGCTGTACGTGGTCCTCCCGGGCCTGCGGTGGGACTGGCGGCCGGTGATGTGGGGCGTGGCGATCCTGACGATGCTGGCGGGTGCCGTGATCGCGGTGACCCAGACCGACGTCAAGCGGCTGCTGGCGTACTCCTCGATCGCGCACGCGGGCTTCATCCTGGCCGGTGTGATCGCGACGTCGGCGCAGGGCGTCCAGTCCGTCCTCTTCTACCTGCTCGCGTACTCCTTCGTGACCATCGGCGCGTTCGCGGTGGTCACGCTGGTGCGCGACGCGGGCGGGGAGGCGACGCACCTGTCCAAGTGGGCGGGTCTGGGCCGCCGTTCGCCGCTGACGGCGGCGGTCTTCGCGGTGTTCCTGCTGGCCTTCGCCGGCATCCCGCTGACCTCGGGCTTCTCCGGGAAGTTCGCCGTGTTCAAGGCGGCGGCGGAAGGCGGGGCCGGGGTGCTGGTCGTGGTCGGTGTGATCTCGTCCGCGATCGCCGCGTTCTTCTACATCCGGGTGATCGTCCTGATGTTCTTCAGCGAGCCGAAGGCGGACGGCCCGACGGTGGCCGTCCCCTCGCCGCTGACGATGACGACGATCGCGGTGGGCGTGGCCGTCACCCTGGTCCTGGGCGTGGCCCCGCAGTACTTCCTGGATCTGGCGGGGCAGGCGAGCACGTTCGTCCGCTGACGCCTGCGACACGACTGGGCCCGGCCTCCTTCGGGGAGCCGGGCCCAGGTGCGTTTCCTTACCGGGCGGCCGTGAGGTCGAGGTCAATGCCGCACGGCACCGACACCTTGAGCCGGTCGCGGAAGATGCCGGTGGCCACGTACGCCTTGCCGGCCGGGTCGAGTTCGTAGACGTGGACCACGGGTCGGCCGTCGTCGTTCTCCACCCGCCAGAAGTGCGGGATCCCGGCGCGGGCGTACGTGAGCGGCTTGCTGTGCCGGTCGCGCGGGACGGAATCGAGGGAGACGACCTCGACCGCGAGCCGCACGAACTCCGCGGGACGGCGGGTCTGCTCCATGCTCTGGATGGCGGCTTCGTCGACCACGATGACATCGGGCTCGGGCCGGTTGTGACGGTCGATGTCGATCGTGAACTCGCGCATGACCTCCAGCCCCGGTGGGATCAGGGCCGCGAGGCGGTGGTTGATGAAGCTGACCGTCCGCATGCGGAAGAGGGGGTCTGCGGACTCCTGAAGACCAGGCTCCCGTCGATCAGTTCGGTGTGCGGCGGCACGTCGGGGAGAAGGTCGAGGTCGTCTGCCGTCCAGCCGACCGCAGGGGGGATCGGCCAGCGATAGGCCGGCTCGATGTCCTCGGGTTCCATGCAGGGGAGTCTTCCGGGCCCGCCGGAGTATCGCCGGAGATCCTTCCGGGCCCGTCCACACGTGTGAACGGGCCCGGCATGTTGACCCTGTCAGGGGCGGCTGGCATATGCGCGGACGTCCGCGTCGGGATCGGAGGCGGCGCCGGCCAGGGCCGTGCGGGCCTCCGGGTGGGCGCGGTGGGAGCGGAGGGAAAGGACGGCGGCCTTGCGGACGTCCGCGTTGTCGTCCTTCAGGGCCGAGGCCAGGGGGGCGACGGCCGTGGCGGGGTCGGCGGCCGCGAGGGCGCCGGCGGCGCCCGCGCGGACCTGCCAGGCCGGGTCGGCCAGGGCCGCCACGGCCTTGGCGGCGTACGGCGCCGGGCAGCCCGTGGCGGCCAGCGCCGCCAGGGCCGCGGCCCGGACCAGCGGATCGGGGTCCGTGAGGAGCGGGTTCAGCGGGGCCGGGGCCGGGGCGTGGACCGCCGCGAGCCCCTTGGCCACCGCGACCCGGACCTCCCGGGCCGGGTCCGCCGCGGCCCGCGCGAGGGCGTCGACGGCGTCCACCGAGACCAGCGCCCGTACGGCGTGGATGCGGACCTCCGGGTCGGGATCCGCCAGGGACTCCGCGTACAGGTCGCCGTCGCCGAGCCGCAGCGCGCGCAGGGCCTCCAGGGCGGCCGCGCGCACCACCGGGTCCGGTACGGGGAGCGCGGCGCGCAAGGCGGCCCCGAGCTCCGGGTCCCCGGGCAGCACCTCCAGCAGCTCCCGCAGCGCGGCCGCGGCGGCCGCCCGTACCGCGGGGGCCGGGTCGGCCAGGGCGGCGGCCAGCACCGGCCCCGCGCCGGCCGGGACGGTCTCGCTGACCACGCCGACGGCAGCGGTGCGCACACCCGGGTCGGGGTCGGCCAGGTAGGGCCCCAGCACGTCGAGGCCGGGCGACTCCTCGGCGAGCGCGAGCAGGGCCAGCAGCCCCGGGGAGGCGGCGGCCGGGGCGGGACCGGCGGCGGTGCCGGGGCCGGCGGGGTGGGCGCCCGTCGGCGCCGCGGGATCCGTGTGCGGCCCGGGCCGGGCGTCCCGGCCGGGAGCTCCGCCGACCGCGGGCTCCGTCGCCGCGGGCTCCGTCGCCGCGGAGGGTCCGGCCCCGCCCGGCCGGGGCGCCGTCCGGCGCGGGCCCGCCGTGGCCACGCCGACCAGTTCGACCTCGCCCAGGTGGCGGGACGGACCGCCCGTCGGTCGGAATTCCGGGACGGGGACCACGTACGGCTCCACCGGGCGGGCCGTGAACTCCATCGCCCCCGAAGCCGACTTGCGCAGGTCCAGGTGGTGCAGCCAGGCCGGGTCGTCGCGCTCAGGGTGGTCGAGCCGCTCGTGGTAGAGGCCCCAGCGGGACTCCGTCCGCGCCAGCGAGGCCCGCGCCGCCATCTCCGCGCAGTCCCGGATGAACGACACCTCGGCGCACCGCATCAGCTCGTGCGGGGTCCGCGCCCCCATCTCCTCGATCTCGCGGCCCATCCGGGTGAAGGCCTCCACGGCCAGCGACAGCTTCGCGCCCGTCTTCGGCGGGGCCACGTAGTCGTTGACGAACCGCCGCAGCTTGTACTCCACCTGCGGCTGCGGCGGCCCGTCCGGCCGGCGCAGCGGCCGGTAGACCAGCTCGTGCGCCGCCGCCAGCTGCTCCGCCGGGAGCGGGCCCTCGTACGCGGTGTACTGCGCAGCGTCCTCGCCCGCCAGGTCGCCGAAGACGAACGCCCCGATCATGTAGTTGTGCGGTACGGAGGCCAGGTCCCCGGCCGCGTACAGCCGCGGCACGGTGGTGCGCGCGTGGTCGTCGACGCGGACGCCCGACGCCGAGTGGCCCCCGCACAGTCCGATCTCCGAGATGTGCATCTCGATGTCGTGCGTGCGGTAGTCGTGGCCGCGGCCCTCGTGGAAGGTGCCGCGGGTCGGCCGCTCGGTGGTGTGCAGGATCGATTCGAGGGCGGAGACCGACTCCTCGGGCAGGTGGCTGAGCTTCAGGTACACCGGCCCCCGGTCCGAGGCGAGTTCGGCCGCGAACTCCGACATCATCTGCCCCGACCAGTAGTCGGAGTCGACGAACCGCTCGCCGTGCCGGTTGACCTGGTAGCCGCCGAAGGGGTTCGCGACGTACGCGCAGGCCGGTCCGTTGTAGTCCTTGATCAGCGGGTTGATCTGGAAGCACTCGATTCCGGTGAGGGCCGCGCCCGCGTGGTAGGCCATGGCGTAGCCGTCACCGGCGTTGGTGGGGTTCTCGTACGTCCCGTACAGGTAGCCGGAGGCGGGGAGTCCGAGCCGGCCGCAGGGGCCGGTCGCGAGGATCACGGCGCCCGCGCGGACCGTCACGAAGGCGCCGGTACGGGTGTTGAAGGCGGCGGCGCCGATGGCCCGGCCGTCCTCGGGCGAGGTGAGGACCCGTACCGGCATCACCCGGTTCTCGATCCGGATCCGCTCGCGCATCTCGCGGCGGCGCAGCTGCCGGTAGAGGACCTTCTTGACGTCCTTGCCCTCGGGCATGGGCAGTACGTACGAGCCGGAGCGGTGGACCCGGCGGACCGCGTACTCGCCGTGCTCGTCCTTCTCGAACTTCACGCCGTACGACTCCAGGCGCTGCACCATCGCGAAGCCGCGGGTGGCGGTCTGGCGGACCGTGGACTGGTCGACGACGCCGTCGTTGGCGCGGGTGATCTCGGCGACGTAGTCGTCGGGCTCGGCGCGGCCGGGGACGACCGCGTTGTTGACCCCGTCCATGCCCATGGCGAGGGCGCCGGAGTGGCGTACGTGCGCCTTCTCCAGCAGCAGGACCCGCGCGCCGCGGCCGGCGGCGGTCAGGGCCGCCATGGTGCCGGCGGTGCCGCCGCCGATGACGAGGACGTCGCAGGAGAGTTCCTCGGCGTCGGCGAGTGCGGGGATGTCCATGCTGGGGGTCGCCCTTCGGGGGTCGGTCAGAGGCCAGAGGCCAGAGGCCAGAGGCCAGAAGTCAGAGGCCAGAGGTAAGAGGTCAGAGATCAGCGGTCAGAGTGAGGAAAGGATCTGGGCCCGGAGGGCGGAGTGATCGGCGGTCCGGTCGCGCGGGGCCGGTACGTCGAGCACCGCGCCGGTGGCGAGGAGCGCGACGCGGTCCGCGACGAACAGGGCCTCGTCCACGTCGTGCGTGACGAAGACGACCGTCGCCCCGGTGCCGGCGAGGACGTCGACCAGAAGGTCCTGCATCCCGGCGCGGGTCTGGGCGTCGAGCGCGCCGAAGGGCTCGTCCATGAGGACGGCGCGGGGGCGCGCGGCGAGGGCGCGGGCGAGCTGGACGCGCTGGCGCTGGCCGCCGGAGAGCTGGTGGGGCAGCTTGAGGGCGTGCTCGGCGAGACCGACGCGCGTCAGCCAGTCGGTGGCGGTGCGGCGCCGCTCGGCACGGGGTACGCGGCGGATGAGGAGGGGCAGTTCGACGTTGGCCCGTACGGTGCGCCAGGGGAGGAGGGCGTCGTCCTGGAACACGAGCGCGCGGTCGGCGTCGGGGCGGGTGATCGGGGTTCCGTCCTGCGTGACGGTGCCGGCGAGCGGGGGCAGGAGCCCGGCGAGGGTGCGCAGCAGCGTGGACTTCCCGCAGCCGGAGGGCCCGACGACGGCGAGCACTTCGCCGGGCCGGATGCCGAGGTCGAGCCGGTCGAGGACGGCCGGACTCCCGGGCCGGCCGAGCCGGACGGCCCGGAGGCGGAGGGCGGAGCCGGGGGGTTCGGGGGCGGTGGTGGTGGCTGGAGCCGCCGCCGCGGATGCGGACATCGGGGGACCTCCTGTGAGTGGTCGAATGCCGGTGGTCGGCGGCGCGGGTTCCGCTGCGCGGGCTTTCTCCCCGCCCCGCCCTTTCTCCGTTCCTCTCCCGGCTCCCGCTGGTGGACCGCCCCCAGGGGCGCGGCCCCGGACCCGCTCCGCCGGCGCCTCGAACGCCGGCGGGGCCGGATTTCGGCGGGGCCGCGGTTCAGGGGAGGGCCGGTTCAGGGGAGGGCGGTTCAGCGG
>NZ_LGDB01000230.1:0-39141 GCF_001279655.1 Streptomyces sp. WM6372
CGCGCGCCCCCCCCCCCCCCCACCTCCCCCCCCCCCCCCGCCCCCTGCCCCCGGCCCACCCCCACCCGGTAGCCCCGGCCCCCCCCCCCGCCCCGGCCCAGCCCCGCCAGCGCCCGGGCCCGCCCGCCCAGCGCCTGCGCCTGCGCCGGATCCGCGCGCAGCGCGCCCTCGTACTGGCGCAGCGCCTCCGCGGCGTCGCCCCGCTCCCACGACAGCTCCCCGAGCCGGAACAGGACGTACGCCTTCTCCGCCGGCGCCTTCGCCGCGCCCCCCGCGTGCTCCATCGCCATCGTCGCGTCCTCGCGCCAGCCGCGGTCCCGGTAGACCTGTGAGGCGCGGATGAACGCGGCGAGCCCCGGCCTCAGGTCCAGCAGCCGCTCCATCGACCGCTCGGCGGCCTTGTAGTCGCCCAGGCCCGTGTACGCGTCCACCAGCACCGGGTACGCCGTCCACCGGCTCGACGCCTGCGCCCGTACGAGCTCGCCCCACTTCTTGCCGGTCGCGAAGTCGCCCCGGGCATTGGCCAGCGTGCCCATGGCCGTCATCGCGTCGAAGTTGCCCTTCTCGGCCGGGCGGAGCTCCAGCGACCGCTTCAGCGCCTTCTCGGCCTTCGGGTACCAGGCCGGCTCCGCCGACCGGCGGGCCTGCTCCAGGTAGGCCGCCCCGAGCACCGCCCAGGACGCGTCGTCCTTCTCGTGCCCCGCGACCCACTTCTCCCGGTCCGCGACCAGCGCCGTCAGGTCCACCGCCGCCGCCGGCGCCCCCATGCCGACCGCCGACGCGGCCCGCTCGGTGGGCCCCGGCGGGCGGGCGTCGTCGCCCGGGCGGGCCGGCCGGATCAGCAGGGCACCGGCGATCAGTACCACCGCGACCCCGGCCGCCACGAGCGTCTTGCGGCCGGTGAAGGTCACGGGTGGCGCGGGTCGCTGTGCTTCCTCCTCGATGCGGGCGGCGCGAGCAGCACGAGCAGTACGGGCGATACGGGAGATACGCGCGGTACGGGTGGCACGGTCCATGGGGTCACTGTGCGTCAATATGAAGAGTTCGCCGAGGTGTCCGAAGCCCGTCGCGGCCGTGTTCACACCGATGGCCCCCGGTGCCACGCTGGGCCCATGGATGTCATGGATGTCATGGACGGCGCCGGGGAAGACGATCTCTCCCCGCGTCTGCGCGCGAGCCTCCTGGAGGGGCTCCCGGCCGAGGCCCTCCTCACCGACCCCGAGGTGACGGCCTCCTACGCCACCGACACGGCCGCCTTCTGCGCCGCCGGCACCCCGGCGGCCGTGGCCCTGCCCCGCACCGTCGAACAGGTGCAGCACGTGCTGCGCACCGCCACCGCCCTGCGGGTCCCCGTCGTCCCGCAGGGCGCCCGCACCGGCCTGTCGGGCGCCGCCAACGCCTCCGACGGCTGCATCCTGCTCTCCCTCGTCAAGATGGACCGGATCCTGGAGATCAACACCGTCGACCGCATCGCCGTCGTCGAACCCGGCGTCGTGAACGCGGTGCTCTCACGGGCCGTCGCCGACCGGGGCCTGTTCTACCCGCCCGACCCCTCCAGCTGGGAGCAGTGCACGATCGGCGGCAACATCGGCACCGCCTCCGGCGGCCTGTGCTGCGTCAAGTACGGGGTCACCGCCGAGTACGTGCTCGGCCTCGACGTGGTCCTCGCCGACGGACGGCTGCTGCGTACGGGCCGGCGCACCGCCAAGGGAGTCGCCGGATACGACCTCACCCGGCTCTTCGTCGGCTCCGAGGGCAGCCTCGGCGTCGTCGTCCAGGCCGTACTCGCGCTGCGGCCCGCGCCGCCCCGCCAGCTCGCGCTGGCCGCCGAGTTCCCCTCGGCCGCCGCCGCCTGCGCGGCCGTCTGCGCCGTCATGGAGGCCGGGCTCACGCCCTCGCTGCTGGAACTGATGGACCGTACGACCGTCCGCGCCGTCAACGCGCTCGGGCGTGGGGGTCCCCCCTGCTCGAGCGAAGCCGAGAGCTTGGGGGAGGGACTGCCCGAGACCACCGAGGCCCTGCTGCTGGCCGCCTTCGACACCCCGGACGCACCCGAGGGCCTCGCCGCCGTGGGGGAGCTGTGCCGGGCCGCCGGGGCCACCGCCGTCGTCCCCGCCGAGGACGAGGCGGAGTCCGAACTGCTGCTCCAGGCCCGCCGGATGTCGCTGACCGCCCTGGACGCCCTGCGCCCCGCGACGATGATCGACGACGTCTGCGTACCGCGCTCGCGGCTCGCCGAGATGCTCGACGGGACGGCCGCCATCGCCCGCGCGTACGACCTGCTCATCGGGGTCTGCGCGCACGCCGGCGACGGCAACACGCACCCGGTGGTCTGCTTCGACCCGGCCGACGAGGACGAGACGCGGCGGGCCCGCGAGTCCTTCGACGAGATCATGGCGCTCGGGCTGGCCCTCGGCGGGACCATCACCGGCGAGCACGGGGTCGGGGTCCTCAAGAAGGAGTGGCTCGCGCGCGAACTGGGGCCGGTGGGGCTGGAGATGCAGCGCGCGGTCAAGCAGGCCTTCGACCCGCTCGGCCTGCTCAACCCCGGCAAGCTCTTCTGACCGTACGCCGGGTATGGAGGGGGCGGGGTGGACGAGGCGGAGGTGGCTGATCCGCATCACGATCACAGGTCCCCGTCCGCCGACTCGTCCGACGGCCACGGGTCCCGCATCCACAGGTCGTCGGCCGGGGTCGGCGCGAGCAGCTCCGCCAGCGCGGCGTCCAGGCCCAGCCGGTCGGCCTCGGTGCCGGGCGGGACCACCCGCAGCGTGCGCTCCAGCCACGCCGACACGGCGGCGGCCGGGGCCTCCAGCAGGGCGTCGCCGTCGGGGGAGGTGAGGGCCATGCAGAGGACGGCCCTGTTGTCGACCTTGGTGGGCCAGATCCGGACGTCTCCGTGGCCGGACGGGCGGAACACCCCCTCGACCAGCAGCTCGCGGGCGAAGGTCCAGTTGACCGGGGCGCTGGAGCCGGTGTGGAAGGTGATGTGCACGGCGAACGGGTCGTCCGTCAGGTAGACCAGCCGGGCCGGGACGGCGACGCTGCGCTCGGGGGACAGGACCAGCTTGAGTTCCAGCTCGCGCTCGACGACGGGGTGGTGCATGGCGGCCTCACTTCGGTTCTTCGGTTCTCCGGTTCGTGGTGCGGGGCCGGGTTCGCGCCCCACACCCGGTGAGAGCACCGATGTGCCCGGGTATGACGCGACTTCGTGCACCGGATCGGGGATTGGCCGGATCCTGTCGGGTGACCGAAAACAGCCGCAGGGTGTCGCATTCGCTCAAAGGCTTGGATTCTCCCGTTACCGGACCTGTCGGGGCACGGTTCTTGGCTATGGTCCTCCCCTTGCACAAGCCTCAAGCCACGATCGGAGTTGGGGACATTGACGGCCTCCCCTGGTGACGGCGAGCACGCGGCCCGCGAGGGCTACTACCCCGATCCGTCCATCCCCGGGTTCGTCCGGTACTGGAACGGCCTCAACTGGGTCCCGGGTACGAGCCGCCCCGCCCCCGCCGCCCCTGCCCCCGCCGCCCGGTCCGACGAGACGGGGCCGGTGTTCCTGGACGAGACCGGAGTGACCGAGGCGCTGCCGGAGCCCGGGCCGGAGCCGGAGCCCGGGCCGGAGCCGGAGCCCGCCGCTCCTGCGGTGCCCGCGGTGGCCGCGGTGGCCGCGGTGTCCGCGGCCTCGTGGCAGGCCGATCCCCTGCACCAGTCCGGCTTCGGCGGGCCGCGCGACCACCGGGTGTCCTGGGGCGGCCCGGCCCAGCCGGAGCCCGACGGGGGGCACGCTCCCGCCCCTTCGGTGCCGGCGGGGGTCCCGGTGGGCCGCGGGCCGCGCCCGGAGCCGCTGGAGGCGGCCGAACGGCCGGAGCGCGGGCCGGGGGTGTCCTTCGCCCGTACCGCGGAGCGGTTCCCCGCGCAGGCCGCCGTACGGGGCTCCGCCGAGAGCGTGGGCATCCTGTCGGCCCGCTCCCCGGCGGCACCCGCCCCGGCCCCGGCGCCCGCTCCCGCTCCCGTCGAGCCCGAGTGGCCCGCCGCCCCCGGCACCGGCGCCGGCCCCTCCGGCCTCACCTCGTCCTGGCCGCAGACCGCCCTCCGGCGCGACCCGTCACCCCGCCCCGAGCCCGAGGCCCCGGCGGGTCGGGCCCCGGCCGACCGCCCCGAACCGGAGGTCCGGGCGGACGGCGCCGCGTGGTCGCAGGCCCCGGTGCGCCGTGACCCGGCGGCGCGCCCCGCACCGGCGAACCCGGCGGCTCCGGTGCGTCGTGACCCCGCCGCCTGGCCAGAACCCGAGGCGCAGGCGGACCCCTACGCGCCGGAGGCCCCGTCGGCCGTGCAGTCCTCCCCGGCGGCCCGCCGCCCCGTCCCGGCCGGTCGGGCCTCCGCCCCCGTCTCCGCCCCCGTCGCCCGCCGTGCGGGCGTGCCCGCCTCGGCGGATCACGGCCTTGAGGCCGCGGAGGCCGCGGAGGCCGCGGCGGACCGGTTCGCACCGGGAGCCTCGGCTCCCGCCGCGCAGGCCCCGGCGGCCCGCCGCCCCGGGTCCGACCCCGCCCCCCGCCGGGCGGCCGTCCCCGCCGAAGCGGAGCACAGCCTCGAAGCGGATTCGGCGTCCGCGTCCGGCCGCGGCGTCCCCCGGGTCACCGAGCGGGCCGTGTTCGAGCGGATGGCGGAGCGGGCCACCCGGCCCGCCGGGCTCGTACGCCGGGCCGTGGCCCGCACGCTGGACACCCTCGTACTCGGCGCGGTCGCGGCCGGCACCGCCCGGCCCCTCGTGCCCGCGGTCACCGCCCACCTGGAGGCCAAGGTCGACGCCGCCAAGGGCAGCGGCCGGACCACCACCGTGTGGCTGTTCGACGCCACCACCGCCGGATACCTCGGTCTCGTCCTGGGCGCCGTGCTGCTCTTCGGGGTGTTCTACGAGGTGCTCCCCACCGCCCGCTGGGGCCGCACGCCCGGCAAGAAGCTCCTGGGGATCCGGGTGCTGGCCGCCGCCACCCTCCGCCCGCCCACGTTCGGTGCGGCCCTGCGCCGCTGGCTGGTGTACGCGTTCCTCGGACTCCCCGGCAGCCTCTGGTGTCTCGGGGACCGGCCCCGCCGCCGGGGCTGGCACGACCGGGCGGCCAAGACGTACGTGGCCCGCTGACGCCCGGCCCGCGGGCCGGGGGCGGCCCCTTCCCCCGAACGGACGCCGTCCCGTTGCGGGGTCGGCGGAGCCGGGTTCGACTCGGGCCATGAGTACCGATCAGCCGCCGCCGGGCCAGCCGCCCGAGGACGACCCGTTCCTCAAGAAGCCCCAGGAACCGACGCCTCCGTCGGGCGGTTCGCCGTACGACCGGCCCCCGGGCGGTCCGCCGCCCCCGCCGCCGGGCGGCCCGTACGGCGGTGCGGGCGGTGGCGGGGGATACCCGCCCCCGCCGCCACCCCCGCCGCCCGGAGACCCGTACGGCGGGAGCGGCGGCTACGGCATGCCCGATCCGCTCGCCGGAATGCCCCCGCTGGCCGACTTCGGCAAGCGGCTCGCGGCCCGCATCATCGACGTGGTGATCGTGCTCGTGCCGCTGTTCCTCATCCAGCTGGCGTTCGGCACGAACCGGTACTCGGTCCAGACGAACAAGGGGGAGGACGTCAGCCAGGTCTTCACCAAGTCGTACAGCGGCAGCGGCCTGGCGATGACGCTGATCTCGATCGTCCTGTTCGTCGGCTACGACTGGTGGTGCACCAAGAAGGACGGCAGGACCCTCGGCAAGAGGGCGCTCGGGCTGCGCGTCGCGATGCTCAACGACGGCAGCGTCCCGCCGTCGGGCGCGTCGCTCGGCCGCGCCGCCGTCCTCTGGCTGCCGGCGCTCCTCTGCTGCCCCTGCCTGTGGGAGATCGTGCTGATCGTATCGATCCTCGTGGACAAGCCGTACAAGCAGGGCCTCCACGACAAGGCGGGCAAGACGGTGGTGGTCAGCGCATAGCGGCGGAGCGCACCGGCCTGCGGCGGGATCGCGTACGGCTCAGTGGTGCACCGGCTGTTCGACGGCGGCCGTCCGGGGCTCAGGCACCCGGGCGGCCGCCGCCGCGTCCGCGGGGACCGGCTCGGGCACGCTTCCGGGCGCGGCGGGCGCGTTCCCGGGTGTGATTCCGGGCGTGATTTCGGTAACACCGGGGGAAACGCGGGGGGTACGGGCGGCGGCCCGGGCCGTTCCGGCCGGAGCCGCGTGCCGACCGCGCCGGCGGGGGCTGGCCGCGGTGAGCGCGACGAGCAGTCCGAGGGCCAGTGCGGCGGTGGTGATGACGGCGATCCCGCGCCCCGTGCTCGTCTGCGAGAGCAGCAGCATGGCGATGGTCGACACGACGACGGTGGCGGACCCGTAGAACAACTGGGCGGCAGTCGGACGCGGCATGGCGGTATCCGTCCTCAAGGCGGGGAGGGGGAGTCTGCTCAACTAGGTCGCGCGTCAGGCGACTCTATGTCGGGGGATTCCCGAGCGGAACCGCCAGTAAGCGTGACCTAACCCACGGTGCCCGGCGCACGGGGGGCGTACGGGATCATTCGCCGTCACACGGCGGGGTCGGGACGCGGCCTTCGTCCCGTCTGGCAGAGGAACGTCCGTATAGCGGAACTCCCTGACCGCATAGTGCAGTTGTAAGGAACAAGTCAAGGTCTGTCTTTTCCCTCGACTCTCCGGTCAAATGTCGTCACTTGAGACGCGCGCCGCGCGGAACCCCCCACTCCAACGGAGAAGTTCCGACCTGTGTCGCGGCCGCGGGAGGGGAACGACATCAAGTGACCAGCAATTCCGCTCGCAGACGAGCGCTGCGCGCCGCAGCCGTCGGTGTGACTCTGGCCGCAACCGCGGCTTCCGGCGCCTTCCTCGTCACCGCCCAGGCTTCCGAGGCGCCGTCGACCGCGCCCGCCTCGGACCGGCAGGACCCGACCGCCTCGGCCAAGGAGGCGGTCCAGCACAACCTGAAGGGCCCGTTCAGCGACCAGCAGGCGCAGGCCCGCGAAGCCGCCCTGGACCAGGTCCTGTCCGGCAAGAAGGCCGTGGAGCAGCGGGGCGCTTCCAAGGTCGTCAAGCTCGACGACAAGAAGTACGTCGAGCTCGGCCGCGAGAAGACCGACAAGATCTTCACGATCCTCGTCGAGTTCGGCGACCAGGTCGACAACACGACCATGTTCGACCCGGACGGCCCCGACGGCCCCAAGCCGGCGGTCCCGAAGTACGGCGGCACCCCCGGTCCGCTGCACAACACGATCGCCCAGCCCGACCGTGCGCAGAACAACAGCACGGCCTGGCGCAAGGACTTCAGCCGTGACTACTTCCAGGACCTGTACTTCGGTACGGGCAACGGCAAGGACTCGCTGAAGACCTACTACGAGAAGACCTCCTCGGGCCGCTACTCGGTCGAGGGCCAGGTCGCCGACTGGGTCAAGATCCCGAACAACGAGGCCCGTTACGGCTCCAACTACTGCGGCCAGACCAACTGCGCCAACGTGTGGGACACCGTCCGCGACGGCGTCAACGCGTGGGTCGCCGCCCAGAAGAAGGCCGGCAAGACCGACGCCGAGATCAAGGCCACGCTGGCCCAGTACGACCAGTGGGACCGCAACGACTTCGACGGCGACGGCAACTTCAACGAGCCCGACGGTTACATCGACCACTTCCAGATCGTCCACGCGGGCGAGGACGAGTCGGCCGGCGGCGGTGTCCAGGGCACCAACGCGCTGTGGGCGCACCGCTGGTACGCCTACGGCACCGACGCGGGCAAGACCGGTCCGGCGAACAACAAGGCCGGCGGCACCCAGATCGGTGACACCGGCATCTGGGTCGGCGACTACACGATGCAGCCGGAGAACGGCGGCCTCGGCGTCTTCGCGCACGAGTACGGCCACGACCTCGGCCTGCCGGACCTCTACGACACCACGGGTGGCGGCGAGAACTCGGTCGGTTTCTGGTCCCTGATGTCCGCCGGCTCCTGGCTCGGCGAGGGCAAGGACTCCATAGGCGACATGCCGGGCGACATGACCGCCTGGGACAAGCTCCAGCTGGGCTGGCTGAACTACGACACGGCCAAGGCCGCGACGAAGTCCACCCACAAGCTTGGTGTGTCGGAGTACAACACCAAGGACAAGCAGGCGCTGGTCGTCGAGCTGCCGAAGAAGCAGGTCAAGACCGACATCGTCGCTCCCGCCGAGGGCTCCTCGCAGTGGTGGAGCAACATGGGTGACGACCTCAAGAACACCCTCACCCGCACGGTCGACCTGACCGGCAAGTCCTCCGCCGCACTGTCCCTCAAGGGCTGGTGGGACATCGAGAAGGACTACGACTACCTCTACACCGAGGTGTCCACCGACGGCGGCGCCACCTGGACCGTCCTGAACGGCACCGCGGGCGGCAAGGCCATCCCGGCCGACGCCGCGGGCAACGCCGGTCTGACGGACGTCTCCGGCGGCTGGCAGGACCTGAAGTTCCCGCTCGACGCCTACGCCGGCAAGAAGATCGACCTCCGCTTCCGCTACCAGACGGACGGCGGCGCGGGCGGCAAGGGCTTCACCGCCGACGCCCTCGCGATCACCGCGGACGGCCAGACCCTGTTCACCGACGGCGCCGAGAACGGCGACAACGGCTGGACCGGCAAGGGCTTCTCCCGCGTCGGTGGCGGGTTCACCAAGGAGTACCCGCAGTACTACATCGCGGAGAACCGCCGCTACGTCTCGTACGACTCCACCCTCAAGGTGGGCCCGTACAACTTCGGCTGGGCCAACTCCAAGCCGGGCTGGGTCGAGCACTACCCGTACCAGGACGGCCTGCTGATCTGGCTCTGGGACAAGTCCCAGAAGGACAACAACACGAGCGTGCACCCCGGCTCGGGTCTGATCCTGCCGATCGACGCCAACGCCAAGCCGATGAAGTGGTCGGACGGCACCCTGCTGCGCAACAAGATCCAGCCGTACGACGCGCCGTTCAGCGCGTACTCGACGGACGCGTTCACCCTGCACAAGAACGGTGAGTCGCTGTTCCTGAAGCCGAAGCCCGCGAACCTGGTCTTCGACGACCACAAGGGCAAGTACTACTACGACGAGAACCCGACCGGTTCGGTGAAGGTCGCTGACACCAACACCAAGATCAAGATCGCGAAGGAGACCTACGACGGTCTCCAGATGACGGTCGAGGTCGGCCCCGCCGCCAAGTAATTCGGCAAACTCGCAGGTCAAAGCATGATCGGCCGTCGCCCCCTAGCGGGCGGCGGCCGATCGCGTTTAGATGCGGGTGCGAGTTTTTCTTATTGACGGGGGAGCTGAAGATCATGCCCGGTGGAGGTTTCGTCAGATTGCCAGGCGGCAGCGTGGTGGTCGCACTCACGCTGCCGCGGCCCTGCGGCGAGGGCGGGAACGTCCGCGTCCTGGTGCACGCCGCGAACCGGGCCCGCGCCCTGACCAGGCTGCGGAACCTCGGGATGCGGGCGGTGTACCTGCGCGGCAACGCACAGCCGCCGACCCCGGACGAGGTCACGGCCGTCCTGCACCACCCGGACGGCCTGCTGTGGCGCGGCGCCCCGGACCGGGCGCAGGAGCTCTGGCACCCCATCCGGGCCCTGCTGGGGCACTAGGAGCCGTCCCGGCAAGGCCCTGGAGGGCCCCTAGCGGCGGCTCTCGCCGATCAACTTGACGCCGGCCGAGCGGAGCTCCTCCAGCGCCCGGGCGGCGGTGTGGGGGGCCACGGCAACCGACAGGTCCAGCAGCACGCGGGTGGTGAAGCCGGCGCGTATGGCGTCGAGGGCCGTGGCCCGCACGCAGTGGTCGGTGGCGATCCCGACGACGTCCACCTCGCTCACGCGCTGGTCCCGCAGCCACTGGGTGAGCGGGGTGCCGTTCTCGTCGGCCCCCTCGAACCCGCTGTACGCGGCCTCGTAGGCGCCCTTGTCGAAGACGGCGGTAACGGCTCCGGAGGCGACGGCGGGGGCGAAGTTCGGGTGGAACCCGACGCCCTCGGTTCCGGCGACGCAGTGGACCGGCCAGGAGGTCTCGTAGTCCGGCTCGGCCGGGGGGCGGGCGAAGTGCGACCCGGGGTCGATGTGGCAGTCGCGGCTGGCGACGACGTGCCGGTAGCCGGCCGTGGCCTGGCCGATCAGCTCGGTGATCGCGGCGGCGACATCGGCCCCGCCGGTGACCGCGAGGCTGCCGCCTTCGCAGAAGTCGTTCTGTACGTCGACGACGATCAGTGCGCGGTGCATGTCGCGTGTCCTTCGGTTGTCGTGTGTGCCGCTGCGCGGGCTCTTCCCCCGCCCCGCCCCTTCCCGAAACCGGGGGCGCCGTCCCCGGGCCCGCCGGCCCGGGGGCGGCGCGGGACGGTCCTAGGCGTACTCCGTCGGGATGACCGGCTCGCCGCGCGAGAGCTGCGTCGCCGAGAGCGGGAGGCCGGCGCGGGCCTCGCGGTGGCGGTCGCGGGCCGCCTCCAGGGGCTCGCGGGCCACCACCTCGCCCGCCTTCACCAGCTGGACCAGGAGCTGGTCGTCCGCGAGTGCCGCCGGCACCGCGCCGGTCCCGACCACCTCCGCCTCGGCGATCCCCTCCGCGTCCGTCCGGCGCGCCGCCCACTTGCGGCCGCCGATCGAGGTCTTCCCGCCCGTGGACTTCTTCGCCACCGGCACCAGCGGCGCCTTGGGGTCCGCCGACGCGGCCCGCGCCACCAGCTTGTAGACCATCGAGCAGGTGGGGTGCCCGCTGCCCGTCACCAGCTGCGTGCCGACCCCGTACGCGTCCACCGGAGCCGCCGCCAGCGAGGCGATCGCGTACTCGTCCAGGTCCGAGGTCACCACGATCCGCGTCCCCGTCGCCCCCAGCTCGTCGAGCTGCTGGCGCACCCGGTGCGCGACGAGCAGCAGGTCGCCCGAGTCGATCCGGACCGCCCCCAGCCCCGTACCGGCGACCTCGACGGCCGTCCGTACGGCCTCCGCCACGTCGTAGGTGTCCACCAGCAGGGTGGTCCCGCTGCCCAGCGAGGCCACCTGCGCCTGGAAGGCGTCCCGCTCGGTGTCGTGCACCAGCGTGAAGGCGTGCGCCGAGGTACCGACCGTCGGGATCCCGTACCGGAAACCGGCCGCCAGGTCCGAGGTGGAGGTGAAGCCGCCGACGTACGCGGCCCGCGAGGCGGCCACCGCGGCCAGCTCGTGGGTGCGCCGCGCGCCCATCTCGATCAGCGGCCGCCCGCCGGCCGCCGAGGCCATCCGGGAGGCCGCGGCCGCGATCGCCGAGTCGTGGTTGAGGATCGACAGGATCACGGTCTCCAGCAGCACGCACTCGGCGAAGCTGCCCTCGACGCGCAGGAGCGGCGAGCCGGGGAAGTAGACCTCGCCCTCCGGGTAGCCCCAGATGTCGCCCGAGAAGCGGTACGAGGACAGCCAGTCCAGCGTCCGCATGTCGACGACGGCCCGCTCGCGCAGGAACTCCAGCACGGCCGCGTCGAAGCGGAAGTTCTCCACCGCGTCCAGGACGCGGCCGGTGCCCGCCACCACCCCGTAGCGGCGCCCCTCGGGCAGCCGCCGGGTGAAGACCTCGAAGACCGACCGGCGGTCGGCGGTGCCGTTCGCCAGGGCGGCCTGCAGCATCGTGAGCTCGTAATGATCCGTGAAGAGCGCTGTCGACGGCACGTCCACCGGCAGGCCCAGGTCCGCAGGGTTCATGTCACGGATGCTAGCGCACATTTCGTCAAAGTGACGAGATCTCGGGACCCGTTTGTGCGACCGGCCGGTCACAGTGGCAGCATGGGACAAGTGAGTGTTGCTCCCATTGAGATCGAACGCACCGAGTCGGCCGAAGAGACCTTCGCGGTCCCCGAACCCGACGTTCCCTGGGTGACCCTGGTGCACAACGACCCGGTCAACCTCATGAGCTACGTGACGTACGTGTTCCAGGCGTACTTCGGCTATTCGAAGGACAAGGCGCACAAGCTGATGCTCGACGTCCACCACAAGGGGCGGGCGGTCGTGTCCAGCGGCACCCGCGAGGAAATGGAGCGCGACGTGCAGGCCATGCACGGCTACGGCCTGTGGGCGACCCTCTCCCAGGACCGCTTCTGATGGGGCGCTCCGCCGGGATGTTCGAAGCCCTGAAGGGCGGCGGCGCCGCCATCGCGCTGGACGAGATCGAGATCTCCATCCTGCGCTCGCTGGCCGTGCAGCTGCTGGAGCTCGTCGGACCGGGCGCGCCCGAGCCCGACGAGGACGCCGACCCGCTGGCCGTGCTGTTCGCCGAGGGCAACCAGGGGCCGACCGAGCGGCCCTCCGACCCCGCGCTGATCCGGCTCTTCCCCGATGCGTACGGCGGCCCCGGCCCCGAGGACCAGGGCGTCGACCCGGCCGAGCTGGCCGCCCGGTCGGCGGAGTTCCGCCGGTTCACCGAGAACGACCTGCGCGCCCGCAAGCGGGAGGACGCGCTGGCCGTCGTACGGAGCCTGGACGGGCTCACGCCCGACGGGGACGGGGCGGCGGTGCTGGAGCTCACCGGAGAGCTCCCGCTGCGCTGGCTGGGCGCGCTCAACGACCTGCGCCTGACCATCGCGGCCCGGCTCGACATCACCGAGGACGACGAGAGCGCGATGCTCTTCCGGCTGCCGGACGACGATCCGCGCAAGCCGATGGTGATGGCGTACCTGTGGCTCGGTGGCCTCCAGGAGACGCTCATCGAAACGCTCTGAGCCCCCGCGGTGAACCGACGGAGCAGCCGCCGGAACGAACATCGTTCGCTCAGCGGACGCTCAAATCCGGATAACGATCAGATCACCGCGATGCGGTGGTCTGATCCGTTTCAGGACCTGTGTCCCGAATTTATTGTGCTCCAGGTCACTTTTCCGCGCCTGCGGCACCCGTAAGCCCGTGATAAATCTTCACGACCGCCGACGGGGCGCCACCCATGTCCCCCGGCCTGCTTGAACCGGCTGACCGCCGGGTGCAACTCCATCCGTATCCGGGGGGATCGAGGACCCGATCCGCTGCCTTCCAAGGCGCGGGTCGGCGTGGAGAAAGGCGCACCAAGACATGACCTCTGTGCAGGTCGAGCAGCACGACAAGACGCCCGGCGAGGGCGCCGCGGCCGAGGGTGGCGAGGGATACCACCGCGCACTCGGAGCCCGCCAGATCCAGATGATCGCGATCGGCGGAGCCATCGGCACCGGCCTCTTCCTGGGTGCCGGCAAGGCGATCTCGAAGGCCGGACCGAGCCTGATCCTGGCCTACGCCATCGCGGGCCTGGTCATCTTCTTCATCATGCGCGCCCTCGGCGAGCTGCTGATGTACCGCCCGGTCTCGGGCTCCTTCTCGGACTACGCCCGGGAGTTCCTCGGCCCCTTCTGGGGGTACGCGACCGGCTGGACGTACTGGCTCTTCTGGGTGGTCACCGGCATCACCGAGGTGACCGCGGCGGCCAAGTACATGTCGTACTGGACCCACGACAGCTTCCCGCAGTGGGCCTACGCGCTGATCTTCACGGTCATCCTCTACGCCGCCAACCTGATCTCCGTGAAGCTCTTCGGTGAGCTGGAGTTCTGGTTCTCCATGGTCAAGGTCACCGCCATCGTCGGCATGATCCTGATCTGCGCCGGCATCCTCACGGTCGGCTTCTCCGACGCCGCCGCCACCGCCTCCGTCTCCAACCTCTGGAGCGACCGCGGGTTCTTCCCGAACGGCATCGGCGAGACGCTGATGACGCTCCAGATCGTCATGTTCGCCTTCCTCGCGGTCGAGCTGGTCGGCGTCACCGCCGGCGAGTCCAAGGACCCCGAGAAGACCCTGCCCAAGGCCATCAACACCGTGCCGTGGCGCATCGCCGTCTTCTACGTCGGCGCGCTCATCATGATCATGTCGGTCATCCCGTGGTCCAACTTCAAGGCGGGCGAGAGCCCGTTCGTGCTGGCCTTCGAGAAGATGGGCCTCGGCGTCGGCGCCGCGATCGTCAACTTCGTCGTGCTGACCGCCGCGCTCTCCTCCTGCAACTCGGGCATGTACTCCACCGGCCGCATGCTGCGCGACCTCGCGCTCAACGGCCAGGGCCCGAAGTTCTTCACCAAGCTCACCAAGAGCGGCACCCCGCTCGTGGGCACCACCTTCTCCGCCGCGCTGATGCTGGTGGGCGTCTGGATCAACTACGTCGCCCCGGGCAAGGCCTTCGACTACGTCGTCTCCTTCGCCACCATCTCCGGCATGTGGGCCTGGATCATGATCCTCGTCTGCCAGATCCGCTACCGCGCCAAGGCCGACCGCGGCGAGCTGCCGCAGTCCCCGTTCCGGGCCCCCGGCGCCCCGTGGACCAGCTGGTTCGCCCTGCTGTTCATCGGCATGGTCATCGTGATGATGGGCATCGACAAGGACTCCCGCGTCTCGCTGTACTGCGCGCCGCTGTGGGGCCTGATCCTGGGCGTCTCGTACCTGGTGCTCAAGAAGCGCAACCCGGCCGGAGCCGCCTTCAACAAGGCCGGCAAGGTCTCCGAGCCGGCCGCCTGACCGGCGCCCCCGCTCGGGCCCCCACGGCCCCGTGTCCAGCATCCGGGCCCTCCCGTACCACACCTCGGTACGGGAGGGCCCGTCTGCTTATCCTGTCGACCATGCTGACCCTCACCCAGGCGCTGTACGACCGGATCGTCGAGCACGCGCGCAAGGACCACCCCGACGAGGCCTGCGGCGTCGTGGCCGGACCGGCCGGCACCGACCGCCCCGAGCGGTTCGTCCCGATGCTCAACGCGGCCCGCTCGCCCACGTTCTACGAGTTCGACTCGAAGGACCTGCTGAAGCTCTACCGCGAGCTCGACGACCGGGACGAGGAGCCCGTGATCGTCTACCACTCGCACACCGCGACCGAGGCCTACCCCTCCCGCACGGACGTCACCTACGCGAACGAGCCCGGCGCGCACTACGTCCTGGTCTCCACGGCGGACACCGACGGCCTCGGCGAGTTCCAGTTCCGCTCGTACCGGATCGTCGAAGGTGTCATCACGGAGGAAGAAGTGCAGGTCGTAGAGGGCTACTGACCACGATGTGAGCGGTCTGCGTCCACGATTCGGGATCACACTCCAAACGGGGGACCGGGAATCGTTAACATGACCGCATGGTTCCCCACGACGTGAGCATCGAGACGCCCGGCAGGCTGCTGCTCGTGGCGCGGCTGCACGTCGACCTGTGCCGTCTCGCCAGCAGCATCTGTCCTGCCGCCTGAGCACCACAGCCCCTCGCGCGGGGGCCTTGCGCCACGCGCCCTTACGCCCCTCCCGCCTTACTTCACCACTGGAGCCTGCCATGGCCATCGAGGTCCGCATCCCCACCATCCTCCGCACCTACACCGACGGCGAGAAGGCCGTCAGCGGTGAGGGCACCACCCTGTCCGAGCTCTTCGCGGACCTGGAGACGCGCCACAAGGGCATTCGAGAGCGAATCGTCGAGGGCGCTGACGGCGGCAAGCTGCGCCGCTTCGTGAACGTCTACCTCAACGACGAGGACGTCCGCTTCCTGGACGGCATCTCCACCGCCCTCAAGGACGGCGACAGCGTCACCATCCTCCCGGCGGTCGCCGGCGGCTCCGTCTGATGCGCTACGACTCCCCGCTGGCCGCGGTCGGCAACACGCCGCTCGTACGCCTGCCCCGGCTGTCGCCCTCGGACGACGTCCGTATCTGGGCCAAGCTGGAGGACCGGAACCCGACCGGCTCGATCAAGGACCGCCCCGCGCTCCACATGGTCGAACAGGCCGAGAAGGACGGCCGGCTGACCCCCGGCTGCACGATCCTGGAGCCGACGTCGGGCAACACCGGCATCTCGCTGGCGATGGCGGCCAAGCTCAAGGGCTACCGGATCGTGTGCGTCATGCCGGAGAACACCTCGCAGGAGCGGCGGGACCTGCTGGCCATGTGGGGAGCCGAGATCATCTCTTCGCCGGCGGCGGGCGGGTCGAACACCGCGGTGCGGGTGGCCAAGGAGCTGGCGGCGGAGCACCCCGACTGGGTGATGCTCTACCAGTACGGGAACCCGGACAACGCGGGCGCGCACTACGCGACGACGGGCCCCGAGATCCTGCGGGACCTCCCCTCGATCACCCACTTCGTGGCGGGCCTGGGCACGACGGGCACCCTGATGGGCGTGGGCCGCTACCTGCGCGAGCACGTGCCGGGCGTACGGATCGTCGCGGCGGAGCCGCGGTACGACGACCTGGTCTACGGCCTGCGCAACCTGGACGAGGGCTTCGTCCCGGAGCTGTACGACGCCTCGGTCCTGACCACCCGCTTCTCGGTGGGCTCGGCGGACGCGGTCACGCGCACCCGCGAACTCCTCCAGCAGGAGGGCATCTTCGCGGGCGTCTCCACCGGCGCCGCCCTGCACGCCGCGATCGGCGTGGGCCGCAAGGCGGTCGCGGCGGGCGAGAGCGCGGACATCGTCTTCGTCGTGGCCGACGGCGGCTGGAAGTACCTGTCGACGGGCGTCTACACGGCGAAGACGACCGAAGAAGCGATCGAAACCCTCCAGGGCCAGCTCTGGGCCTGAGCCCCGGCCCCTCCGGGGGCCCGGGGCTCCGCCCCGGGCCCGGACACGGCCGTCACCCGGACAGCAGCTCCGCCAGAACGGCGGCGTGGCTCGACGCGGGGTCCTTGACCGCGGTCAGAAGGGTGACCGGGCCCGCCTCGGCCAGCGTGCGCAGGCGGGCCAGTTCCGCCGCCGCCTCCGGCTCCGCCAGCTCCGCCTCGTAGCGGGCCCGGAACTCCCGCGCCGAGCCCCCGCCCCCGTGGAACCACGTGCGCAGCTCGCGGGACGGGGTCACCGCCTTCGGCCACTGGTCCACCGCGGCCGCCGCCTTCGACAGACCCCGCGGCCACAGCCGGTCCACGAGGACCCTCACGCCGTCGGCCCCCGGCTCCGGGGGGTCGTACACGCGCCGCAACCGGATCACGCGCCGCCTCCGAGTCCCTTGACCTCGTCCCACACCGCGGGATCCAGGACCCCCAGCCGCTTCCGGAACTCCCACACCCACACCTCCGCCGGCCGGTCCGCCTCCAGGAAAGCCGCCCGGCCCTGCGCCCCCACCGTCCCCGGCGGCAGCGGGATCACCCCGGCCCGCCGGTCGTCGTACTTCCCGGTGATCCACGCGACCCGCGCCCGGTGGGCCCGTACGGACGCCGCCGCCAGCACCAGGCACAGCCGCCCGTCCGCGAGACACCACAGCTCACCGGCGCGCGGCCGCGGCGCCGCGCCCGGCCCGTGCGGCGGCGGGGCCCGCCGGGCGAGCCCCGGCCGCCGCCCCGCGACCAGCACCACCAGAACCACGGCCACCACCGCGACCGCCGCGGGCCACCAGGACGTGTCCATATTCCGAAGGTAGCCGCGCCCCCACGCCCCGGCACGGCAGTGCACCGGCAGCGCACCGGGCCGGGCACCGGCACGCCCGTGCCCACCGTCGCTCCCCCGGGTGACAGCACAGGTGATTCCCCCCACAACGGCCTGCCGCGGAGGAGCGACCTGACGTTTCGCGCCTTACGCTCGACCCACGCACGGCCCGCATTCCGTCCACGGACCGTCCCCGGAGGTTCTCGCTCCATGAAGCTCACCGTCGTCGGCTGCTCGGGGTCGTTCCCGTCCGCGGAATCGGCCTGTTCGAGCTACCTCGTCGAGGCCGACGGCTTCCGGCTGCTCCTCGACATGGGCAACGGCGCCCTGGGCGAGATGCAGCGCCACGTCGGTCTCTACGACCTCGACGCGATCTTCCTGAGCCATCTGCACGCGGACCACTGCATCGACATGTGCGCGTACTTCGTCGCCCGCTTCTACCGCCACGAGGGCGGCCGCTGCGGCACGATCCCCGTCTACGGCCCCGACGGCACCGAGAAGCGCCTGACGACCGCGTACGAGGACGTCCCCGACGAGCGCTCCATGAGCGAGGTCTTCGACTTCCGGACCCTGAAGTCGGGCAGCTTCGAGATCGGCCCGTTCACGGTCCGCACCGAGCGGGTCTGCCACCCCGTCGAGGCGTACGGCATCCGCGTCGAACACGGCGGCCGCTCCCTCACGTACTCCGGCGACACGGGTGTCTGCCCCGAGCTGGGGACGCTGGCCGAGGGCGCGGACCTGTTCCTGTGCGAGGCCTCCTTCACGCACGGCAAGGAGGACGTCCCGGACCTCCACCTCAACGGCCGCGAGGCCGGGGAGTTCGCGCAGGGCGGCAAGGTCGGCCGGCTCGTCCTGACCCACATCCCGCCGTGGACGGACGCCCGCCAGAACCTGGCCGACGCCCGCGCGGTCTACGACGGCCCGGTGGACCTGGCGTACGCGGGCGCCGTCTACGAGGTCTGAGCACGGCTCTCGGCCGTACGTACGGCGTACGTACGCACGCCTTGCGTACGTACGCCGTACGTACGCGGAAGCCCCCGCCCTCCCGGAAGGGGAGGGCGGGGGCTTCGCCGTACGCGCCCGCGCTTACTTGGCCTCGGCCTTGAGCAGCTCGGCGAGCTCCTCGTCGGACTCACGGCCCGGCGTCGGGAGGTTGAACTTCGTGATCGCGAAGCGGAAGACCACGTAGTAGACCGCCGCGAAGCACAGGCCCACGACCGCCAGACCCAGCGGGTTGGTGGCCTTGCCCAGGTTCAGCAGGTAGTCGATGGCGCCGGCGGAGAAGCCGAAGCCGTCCTTCATGCCGAGACCCCACGTCAGCGCCATGGAGACACCGGTCAGCACCGCGTGGATCGCGTACAGGACCGGGGCGATGAACATGAACGTGAACTCGATCGGCTCGGTCACACCGGTGACGAAGGAGGTCAGCGCGAGGGAGAACATCATGCCGCCGACGACCTTGCGGCGCTCGGGGCGGGCGCAGTGGACGATCGCGAGGCAGGCGGCCGGGAGGGCGAACATCATGATCGGGAAGAAGCCGGTCATGAACTGTCCGGCGCTCGGGTCGCCGGCCAGGAAGCGGGAGATGTCGCCGCTCTTGCCCTGGAACTCGCCCGCCTGGAACCACGGGAAGGAGTTGAGCAGGTGGTGCATGCCGACCGGGATCAGCGCACGGTTGGCGACACCGAAGATGCCCGCGCCGACGGCGCCGGAGCCGACCAGCCACTCACCGAAGCTGTGCAGACCCGTGCCGAGGACCGGCCAGATCAGGCCGAAGAGGATACCGATGACGAGACCGGCGAAGGCCGAGAGGATCGGGACCAGACGGCGGCCACCGAAGAAGCCCGCCCACTCGGGCAGCTTGGTCCGGTAGAACTTCTGGTAGATCAGGGCGACCACGATGCCCATGACGACACCGCCGAGCACCTTGGCGTCGACCGGGGCCTCGAGCATGACGACCTTGCCGTCGACCGCCTTGGCGACCTTCGGCAGGTTGGAATCGGTGAACGTGGCGAGCACGTTCTTGAAGACCAGGTAGCCGGTCACCGCGGCGAGGGCGGTCGATCCGTCGGACTTCTTGGCGAAGCCGATCGCGATGCCCACGGCGAACAGCAGCGCCATGTTGTCGAGGATCGCGCCACCGCCGGCGGACATGTATCCGGCTATCTTGGTCAGGAACGTCGGCAGCGAGGGGTCGCCGAGCATGTCCTTGTCGCCGAGGCGGACGAGCAGCGCGGCGGCCGGGAGCACCGCAACGGGGAGCATGAGGCTCCGGCCGATGCGCTGCATGACGGCCATCACGCCCGCGCCCTTCTTCTTTTCCGCAGCGGTGGCTGTGGACATGAGGTTCCTCCAGAAGGCAAGGCGCCGCCCAGCGGGTGCAACGGGGGATGGCGGCGTCTCAAAATGGGGGTACGCGAGCTCCGGACCGGGCTTGCGTGGTCTACACCAATGGGTGGTGTAGACCAGTTGTAGCATGGTCGGGGATAGATAAGGAACCTTCGATTTCCTGTGGTCTACACCACATCTCGCCCGTGGGGGCGACCGGGCGTACGGGACCGGCCCCCGACCGGCCCGGGACAAGCGGAAGGCCCCCGGATCCGTGGATCCGAGGGCCTCGCGCGCGCAGGGTTCGTTACGCCTTCGTGTTCTCCGCCTCCATGGCCGCGATCTCCTCGTCCGACTCCCGGCCCGGCGTCGGGATGTTGAACTTCGTGATCGCGAAGCGGAAGACGGCGTAGTAGACGACAGCGAAGCCCAGCCCGATCGGGATGATCAGCCCCGGCTTGGTCGCCAGGCTCCAGTTGATGACGTAGTCGATCAGCCCCGCCGAGAAGCTGAAGCCGTCGTGCACCCCCAGCGCCCACGTCACCGCCATGGAGACACCGGTCAGGACCGCGTGGATCGCGTACAGCACCGGCGCCACGAAGAGGAACGAGTACTCCAGCGGCTCCGTGATGCCCGTGACGAAGGACGTCAGGCCGACCGACAGCATCAGACCACCGACCTCCTTGCGCCGCTGCGGCTTCGCGCAGTGCGTGATCGCCAGCGCCGCCGCCGGAAGCGCGAACATCATGATCGGGAAGAAGCCGGTCAGGAACAGGCCCGCGTGGGGGTCGCCCGCCAGGAACATGTTGATGTCGCCGTGCACCGTCGTCCCGTCCGGCTTGGTGTAGCTGCCGAACTGGAACCACACCGGCACGTTCAGGAACTGGTGCAGTCCGATCACCAGCAGCGCGCGGTTGGCGACGCCGAAGATGCCGGCGCCCCAGGAGCCCAGGCCCACCAGCCAGTCGGAGAAGGACTCCAGCGCGCCGCCGACCGGCGGCCAGACCCACAGGCAGAGCGCCGCGAACGCGATCGCGACGAACGACATGATGATCGGGACCAGTCGGCGGCCGTTGAAGAAGCCCAGCCAGTCGACCAGCTTCACCCGGTGGAACCGCTGCCAGAACCAGGCGGTCAGCAGGCCCATGATGATGCCCCCGAACACCCCCGGGTTCTGGTACGTGAACTCCACGAAGGTGTTGTTCGGCCCGATGCAGCCGCCGCCGACGGCCTTGGTGCCGATCGGGCAGTCGTTGGGGAAGGCGTGCAGCACGCCCCGGTACACGAGGAAGCCCGCCACCGCGGCGAGGGCGGTCGAACCGTCCGCCTTCTTGGCCATGCCGATCGCGACGCCGATGCAGAACAGCAGCGGCAGGCCGATGTCCGCGTTCAGCAGCGCGGCGCCCGCGGCCACCATCACCTTGGACACGATCGTCCAGTCCAGGCCCTCCTCGCCGAACACGCCGGGCTGACCGAGCCCGTTGAGGAGGCCCGCCGCGGGCAGCACCGCGATCGGCAGCTGGAGGCTCCGCCCCATCTTCTGCAGCCCCGGGTACAAGCCGCTCCACCACTTCGGCTGCGGTGCTGCGGCGGTGCTGCTCGCGCTCATCGGCGTCCTCCTGGAGGGCCCGTTTTTGGGCAGGTGCGTCCGGTGCGGCACACTGGTGTAGACCACTTGTGATGCGGTCGCATTCACCCGCCCGGAGGGCAGGTTGCTGCTGATCGTCATCATTCGGCAGAAGCGGGACCCGCGCTCGCGTAGCTGGGCCAACAGTGGGCTACCGTGACAAAGCGGATCGCGCTGGCCGGACCAGGACCGCCGAGACTCGTTCTTCGTAGAACTCAGGGAGAAACACATGGCCACCAAGGCTGAGAAGATCGTCGCCGGGCTCGGCGGCATCGAGAACATCGAAGAGGTCGAGGGCTGCATCACCCGCCTGCGCACCGAGGTCGTCAACCCCGACCTCGTCGACGAGGTCGCCCTGAAGGCCGCCGGCGCCCACGGCGTCGTCAAGATGGGCACCGCGGTCCAGGTCGTCATCGGCACCGACGCCGACCCGATCGCCGCCGACATCGAAGACATGATGTGAGCTGAGCTCCCGCTCGAACTCCGCCAGACCCCGTACGGGACCCACCCGGACGGGGTCTTCGCGTACCCGGCTCTCGCGCACCCGGCCACCGACTAGGCTCGGACGCATGTCTCGCATCGACGGCCGTACGCCCGAACAGCTCCGCCCGGTCACCATCGAACGCGGATGGAGCAAGCACGCCGAGGGCTCCGTCCTCATCTCCTTCGGTGACACCAAGGTCTTCTGCACCGCCTCCTTCACCGAAGGCGTCCCGCGCTGGCGCAAGGGCAGCGGCGAAGGCTGGGTCACCTCCGAGTACTCGATGCTGCCCCGCTCCACCAACACCCGCGGCGACCGCGAATCCGTACGCGGCAAGATCGGCGGCCGCACCCACGAGATCTCCCGCCTCATCGGCCGCTCCCTGCGCGCCGTCATCGACTACAAGGCGCTGGGCGAGAACACCATCGTCCTGGACTGCGACGTCCTCCAGGCCGACGGCGGCACCCGCACCGCCGCCATCACCGGCGCCTACGTCGCCCTGGCCGACGCCGTCGCCTGGGGCCAGCAGAAGAAGCTGATCAAGGCCGGCCGCAAGCCGCTCACCGGCACCGTCGCCGCCGTCAGCGTCGGCATCGTGGACGGCGTCCCGCTGCTCGACCTCTGCTACGAGGAGGACGTGCGCGCCGAGACCGACATGAACGTGGTCTGCACCGGCGACGGCCGCTTCGTCGAGGTCCAGGGCACCGCCGAGGGCGAGCCCTTCGACCGCAAGGAGCTCAACGCCCTCCTGGACCTGGCCGCCGGCGGCTGCGCCGACCTGGAGGCCATCCAGCTGGGCGCGCTCCAGCTCTAGGTCGCAGAACCGCAGGGGCCGCTGGTGCGTCCCCTTGGGTACGGGCGCACGGTGTCAAAGCCGTGCGCCCGTCCTCGTATCCCGCTTCTCACTTCTCGCATCCGTGTCGATTCCTGGGAGACCCGAACCATGAACCCGAAGCACCGCATAGCGGCGGTCGTGCTCGCCGCGGCTCTCGCCGTCCCGGCGCTGACGTCCTGTGACGCGATCTCGACGGCGATGGACTGCGCGAACACGGCGGTGGCCATCACCGACGGCGCCAACGACCTCCAGCAGGCGGTCTCCCAGGCCGGCAACAGCCCGCAGGACGCCCAGAACGCGCTGAACCAGATCGAGACGAACCTCAAGAAGGTCGGCGACCAGACGGACAACGCCGACCTGAGCAAGGCCGTCTCCTCCATGACCACGGCGGTGAAGAACGTCCGCACGGCCATCGAGAACGGCAACACCACCCCGGACATCCAGCCGGTCGCCGACGCCGCGAAGGAACTCTCGAAGGTCTGCACTCCGGGCTGACGGGGCCGCAGGTGGCCGTCATGACGGACGCGGAATAATGGGGTCCATGACCAGCAGCCGCCTGATCCTCGCCACCCGCAACGCGGGCAAAGTCGCCGAGCTCCACGCCATCCTGTCCGACGCCGGCCTGCCGTACGAGCTGGTCGGCGCGGACGCGTACCCGGAGATCCCGGACGTCAAGGAGACCGGCGTCACCTTCGCCGAGAACGCCCTCCTCAAGGCGCACGCCCTGGCCCAGGCCACCGGACTGCCGGCGATCGCCGACGACTCCGGCCTCTGCGTGGACGTCCTGAACGGCGCCCCCGGCATCTTCTCGGCGCGGTGGGCGGGCAAGCACGGCGACGACCGGGCGAACCTGGACCTGCTGCTGGCCCAGCTCGGGGACATCGCCGACGAGCACCGCGGAGCCCACTTCGCGTGCGCGGCGGCCCTCGCCCTCCCGGACGGCACCGAACGCGTCGTGGAGGGCCGCCTCCCCGGCACCCTCCGCCACACCCCGGCGGGCACGGGCGGCTTCGGCTACGACCCGATCCTCCAGCCCGAGGGCGACACCCGCACCTGCGCGGAACTCACCCCGGCGGAAAAGAACGCCATCTCCCACCGCGGCCACGCCTTCCGCGCCCTGGTCCCCTTCATCCGCGCCCTGGTCGCCTGAGGGCGGGCACAAAAATGGCCTGCGCATCGATCTTTCGATTCGCAGGCCATTGCTGTGCGGCGGAAGGGATTCGAACCCTCAAGCCGTTTCACGGGCCACAGATCCTAAGTCTGCTGCGTCGCCGTTGCGCCACCGCCGCTAGCCGCCTGCCATGATAGCGGCAGGCGGCTGTACGAGAATGCGCAAGATCAGGAACTCGACCGGCGGCGGCCTCCTCGGAACCATGTGTTGGTGATCGCGTGGCAGTTGGGGCACAGCAGCCGAAGGTTCTCCCGGCGGTCGTCGCTCCAGTCGCCGTTGATGTGGTCGATCTCCAAGGTCATGGGGCGCCCGCGCCACTCGGGAGGTGCTTCGCACCGGTCGCAGCATTCCGGGACACCGATCTCGCGCAGCGCGCGACGCAGCGCCTTGGTGCCGGTTCTCCGCTGCCTGTCATGCCGGACGAGTATCTCGTCCGGTGTTTTGGCGGTGGGCGATGGCTTGCCGCGCTGGTGGGCTTGCCCCAGGAAGTGGGTGGTGCTGATGCCCTCGTCCGCGATCCATGCCTTCAGGCGTGCGCGCTGATGATGGTTGTCCGGCCGGCCGAGGATGCGAAGGGACTCGGAGAGTGAGCGCGAAGCGTCCACGGCGTGCCGGAGCTCCGCCGCCGTCGGCCGCGGCGGCCGGCCAACGGCGGGGAAGTGGGACACGTCGATACCGTGGTCGCCGAACCGCTTCAGAAGGTAGGAGGTGAGCCGGGAGTACGGTCGCGTGCCCAGGTGGGCGATGACCTCCTCGATGCTCGAGCAGAGCTGGGCCGCCTCGGCCAGGGCTTCCTTCGTGTAGCGGTTGGCGGTGGTCATCGTCGCACCTTGCCTCGGCCGCGGTATGTATCAGTCGTGGAGTGGCAGTTGGGGCAGAGGAACCGCAAGTTCTCTCGCAGGTTGTTCCGCCAGTTGCCGTCTATGTGGTCGACCTCCAAGGCGAGCGGCTCACCCAGCCAGACCGCCTCGATGCCGCAGAACGCGCAGCACTCGTGGGCCCCAGCCTCCAGGAGGGCGCGCCGCAGCCGGGAGTTGGGCGTTCTTGTGGCCTGTGGCGAGGTGTCCTCGCAGAGGATCTCCTCGGCTGTGCGACGGCGTCTGTTGTCCCGCATTCGCTCCGTCCGCCTCGGGCCGGTGAAGTGCGAGGTGTCGATGCCGAATGCCTTCACCTTGCGGCTGATGTGAGCGTGGTGTCCGCCCACGGCCTCCAGGCCGAGTCGGTGGAGTACCTCGTACATGTTGCTGGAGGCGGCCACAGCCTTCTCGAGGACCTCCATGGTCCACTTCACCCCCTCCCGCTCGAAGTGTGATGTGTCGATCCCCAGCTTCCGCATGCGGACGCGAACGTATCCCCGGGACCCGCCCCGCGGGATCGCCCCCAGTTTCTCCACCGCCTCGCTCAGCGTCCGCGACGTACGCGCCGCCTCCGTCAGGCGTTCCCTCGTGTATCGGCTCGTCGCCATCCGACGCCCCCTCCGTTCCCGGCCGCGTGTGCGGCTCTCGTACGGAGTAACGGGGTGATAGTCGGACGGTTACGGGCTTTTTCGTCCGATAAGCGGAGCGGCCCGCACCGGGTGGGTGCGGGCCGCTGTCGGGGAGGGTGGGTGTCGTCAGATGCCCAGGTCCTTGATGATCTTGGCTACGTGGCCCGTGGCCTTGACGTTGTAGAGCGCGCGTTCGACCTTGCCCTCCTCGTCCACGATCACCGTGGAGCGGATGACGCCCGTCACCGTCTTGCCGTACAGCTTCTTCTCGCCGTACGCCCCGTAGGACTCCAGGACCTTCTTCTCCGGGTCGCCGACCAGGGTGACCCTCAGGTGCTCCTTCTCGCGGAACTTCGCCAGCTTCTCCGGCTTGTCCGGGGACACGCCGATCACGTCGTAGCCGGCCTCGGCCAGCACCGACAGGTTGTCCGTGAAATCGCAGGCCTGCTTCGTGCAGCCCGGCGTCAGCGCCGCGGGGTAGAAGTACACGATCACCTTGCGGCCCTTGTGGTCGGCCAGCGACACCTCGTTGCCGTCCGCGTCGGGCAGGGTGAAGGCGGGGGCGGTGTCGCCCGGCTGGAGTCGCTCGCTCATGTCAACAGTCTCCTCGGGAGGGGATCGGTACGGTCCGAGACTAAGCTGACAGACTGTTCATGGTGGGCTACGGCCCCTACTCGACCCGACGACGACGGAGGCAGCGCGGTGCCCGTGCCCGAAGCCAGGACCCCCGCACAGATCGAGGCGGACATCGTCCGCCGCCGCGAGCAGCTCGCCGAGACGCTCGACGAGATCGGCGTGCGCGTGCATCCGAAGACGATCGTCGGGGACGCGAAGGCCAGGTTCGTCTCGACCGTGGACCACACCGCCGGGCGGGCCGTCGTCGCCGTGAACCGTCTCCTGACGGACGTACGGGACGGCCTGCGCCACGAGGACGGCGCCCCGCGCTTCGAGCGGATCGCACCCATCGCGCTGGTCGCGGCCGGGGTGATCGGCCTGCTCGTCGTGTCGGCGCGGCGCAAGCGCTGATGGCCCTGCGGCGTACGGGCCGGTCGCGGACGGGTAGGTTCGTGGCGTGAGCGACGACACCAACACCACCACCCACGACAAGCTGCCCATCCGCATGCTGCACGACCGTGTGCTCGTGAAGTCCGACTCGCCGGAGGGCGAGCGGCGCTCGGGCGGCGGCATCCTGATCCCGGCTACCGCCGCCGTGGGCAAGCGCCTGGCCTGGGCCGAGGTGGTCGCGGTCGGGCAGAACGTACGCAGCGTGGAGCCGGGCGACCGGGTGCTGTACGACCCCGAGGACCGGGCCGAGGTCGAGGTGCGGGGTGCGACGTACGTGCTGATGCGCGAACGGGACCTGCACGCCGTGGCCGCGGAGCGGCTGGAGGGGTCCAAGGACTCCACCGGGCTCTACCTGTAGGGGACCGTCGTAGGGGACCGCTGGAGGAGAGCGCTGTAGGAGAGCGCCTGCCTGCGGAGGACCGACGTCGAAGGGCCGGTGACCGGTGTCACCGGCCCTTTCGCATGGGCTTTGCTACGGTGGTGGAGAACCCCGACGAGACGCGCCGTACCGGGTAGCCGTGGCTGGACGACAAGACGACGCACCCCGTTCGCTCTCGTTCCGGAGGTGCCTGTCATGGCCTGGGTTCTGCTTCTCCTCGCCGGTGTGCTCGAAGTCGGCTGGTCGATCGGTATGAAGTTCACGGAGGGCTTCACCCGGCTGTGGCCCAGTGTGTTCACCGGTGCCGGGATCGTCGCCAGCATGGTGCTGCTCTCGTACGCCGCCAAGACCCTGCCCATCGGTACCGCGTACGGCGTATGGGTGGGCATCGGCGCGGCCGGCGCCGCCGTGCTCGGTATGGCGGTGCTGGGTGAGCCCGTCACCGCCGCCCGGATCTTCTTCATCTGCCTGCTGCTGGTCGCCGTGGTGGGGCTGAAGGCGACCTCCGGTCACTGATCCGCCGGACACACGCCCCGGCTGCGGCTATTCCAGGTATTCCGACGACGGGCGGCTGCGCAGGCCGCCCGTCACGCCGCCCAGGGCGCCGGCCGTGGAGCCCTCCGTGGTGCCGGCGCTCGTCCCCGCACTCGTTCCGGTGGAGGTGCCCGCGTCCGTCCGGCCCCCCGTGGTGTCGCCCTGCGTGGTCTCGCCCCCGGTGGTCTGCCCCTGGTTCTGGCCTTCGGTCTGGCCGCCCTGGTCCTGGCCGCCGGTGGGCGGCGTCGGCCGGCCCGGGCGGTTCGGCCGGCTCGGCGGCGGCGGGGACTCGGGGGTGCTCTCGCCCTCCGACGGCTCCGGGCTGCTCGGGACGAACGGCGGCGGGGACGGCGCCGCGCCCGGCTGGAGTTCGAGGTCGAAGTCCAGGGGGTCGCTGTTCTCCAGGGCCGTCTTCGTGTACTGCGCCCAGATCCGGGCCGGATACCCGCCGCCCCCGATCCGGGCCTCGCCGAGCGCCCCGTACAGGGATTCCAGGGCGCCCGTATCGGGGTCCTGGCCCATCATCGAGACGACCGTGACCAGGTCCGGGGTGTACGCCGCGAACCAGGCGGAGCGGTCCAGTTCGCCGGTGCCCGTCTTGCCGGCGGCCGGGTGCCCGGCGGCGAGGGCGGCCGTACCGGTGCCGTTGTCGACGACGCTGACCAGCATGGACGTGGTGGTGTCGGCGGCTTCGCGGCTGACGGCCTGCTTCGGGGTGCGGTCGGGCAGGGGGACGTCGGCGTCGCCCTTCTCGATCTTCTCGACGAGGGTGTACGGGGTGTACCGGCCGTGGTCGGCGAGGGTCGCGTAGGCCTGGGTCATGTCCAGGACGCTGGCCTGCATGGTGCCCAGCGCCATGGCCGGCCCGGGGTCGAAGTTCGGGGTGCCCGGGGGGATGCCGAGGTCGATCGCGGTCTGCTTGACCTTGGCGGTGCCGACGTCGACGACCATCTGCGCGAAGACGGCGTTGACGGAGAGGTCGGTGGCGGTGTTGACGGTGATGTTCCCGTACGAGATCTGCCCCTCGTTCTCGGGGGCGTAGGGGGTGCGGGTGCCGACCACGCGGCGCTTGTTGTCGCCGTTGTAGACGGTGTTGGGGGTGATCCGGCGGCCGTCCTGGGTGCGGGAGTCGTTCTCGACGGCGGCCGCGAACACGAACGGCTTGAAGGTGGAGGCCACCTGGTAGTCGTGCCGGGTCGCGTTGTTGACGTACTGCTTGGTGTAGTCGATGCCCCCGTACATGGCGACGACCTTGCCGGTGGCCGGGTCGATGGAGACCCCGCCGGCCCGTACGACGCGGTCGGCCTTGCGCTTCGCCGGGTCCAGTTCGCTGACCATCTTCTCGTCTACGGCGTCGACGAACGCGTTCTGCCTGCCCTTGTCGATCGTGGTGGTGATGCGGTAGCCGCCCTCGGCGAGGGTCTTCTCGTCGAGGATCTTGTGATCGACGATGTAGTCCTTGACGGCCTCGACGAGGTAGCCGCGCTGGCCGGAGAGCCCGGCGGCCGGGCGGACCTTGCCGGGTTCGGGGAAGCGGGTGGCGCTCCGCTCGGCCGCCGGCAGCCACTGCTTCTTGACCATGCCGTCGAGTACGTAGTTCCAGCGGGCGAGGGCGCGCTCGCGGCTCTGGGGGTGGGCGACGACGTCGAAGGCGCTGGGGGAGTTGAGGAGGGTGGCGAGGTACGCGCCCTCGGCGGTGGTGAGTTTGTCGACGTCCTTGCCGTAGTAGGCCTGGGCGGCGGCCTGGATGCCGTACGCGTTGCGGCCGAAGTAGCTGGTGTTGAGGTAGCCCTCCAGGATGTAGTCCTTCGACTTCTCACGACCGAGTTTGATCGCGATGAAGAACTCCTTGACCTTGCGCTTGATGGTCTGTTCCTGGCCCAAGTAGTAGTTCTTGACGTACTGCTGGGTGATGGTGGAGCCGGACTGGGTGCCCTTGCCGGTCGCCGTGTTCCAGGCGGCCCGGATCATCGCCTTGGGGTCGACGGCCCGCTCGGAGTGGAAGTCCCGGTCCTCCGCGGCCAGTACGGCTTCCTGGACGGTGCGGGGGATCTGCGAGAGCGGGACGTTGACGCGGTTGACCTCGCCGTCGCGGGCGAGCTGGGAGCCGTCGGCGTAGAGGTAGAGGTTGGACTGGGCGGTCGCGGCGGCGTTGGCGGGCGGGATGTGGACCAGCAGGTAGCCGGCGACGAACGCGCCGACGACCAGCAGGCCGAGCAGCACGACGGTGGCGAGGACCATGCGCCAGGTGGGGACGAGGCGGCGCCACCCGGTCCGCTTCCGTCTCCGCTCCGCCTTCTTGGCGGCCCGGCGGGCCTGCCGCTCCCCGGCCGGCGTCTGCGGTTTCTGCGGCTGCCGCGGGCTCCGTGGCTGCTGCGGCTGCCTTGCCGACGGCGAACCTGCGGGGGTGTCCGGGTCGCGAGGCCTCCAGCCCGGTGGTGGTGACTGGTCGCTCATCGCCAGGACTCCTCGACGCCGTACGAAATATCCACGTCTGTACCCCATGCTGTCTACCCGATTGGCCGCTCGTTCCGCGTCGGACGGGCGTAAATCGGTCGCACGGATCGCCCCTCCGCACTAAGCTCGCGCGCTTTGGCCGACGTAGGAACGACCGGGAAAACGGAGGGATACGGTGCGCCAGAGAACGGCTCGTGGAACGGCCCGCGGAACGGTTCGCGGAACGGCGCGAGAAGCGGCGCGCGGAACGGTGCGGGAAGCGGCGCGCGAAACGGCGCGCAGGGCGTGGCTCTATCCGGCCGTCGCGGCCGGCGGGTTCCGGCGCTACGCCACGTACGGGACGGCGACGGCGGCCGGGGTGTTCACCAACACCGTCTTCGGCTTCGTCCTCGCGTACACGTACGTCGCGTTGTGGGACGAGCGGCCCGGACTGGGCGGCTACGACCAGGCGCAGGCGCTGACCTTCGTCTGGGTGAGCCAGTCGCTGCTCGCCGCGGGCGCGCTCATCGGCGGCGGCTTCCAGGAGGAGATGCAGGAGCGCATCCGTACGGGTGACATCGCCGTCGACCTGTACCGGCCGGCCGACCTCCAGATGTGGTGGCTCGCCGCCGATCTGGGAAGGGCCGGCTTCCAGTTGCTCGGGCGCGGGGTCGTGCCGCTGCTGGCGGGGGCGCTGGCCTTCCAACTGGCCCTGCCCGCAGACCCGCTGCGCTGGCTGCTGTTCCTGGTGTCGGTACTGCTCTCGCTGCTCGTCGGCTTCGGGGTGCGGTACCTGCTGGGGCTGGCCGCGTTCTGGCTGATGGACGGGACCGGGATCAATCTGATGGCCGTCGTCGTCACGGTCTTCTTCTCCGGGATGCTGCTGCCGCTGACGGTGTTCCCGGGCGCCTTCGGGGAGTTCGTCCGCGTCCTGCCGTGGGCGGCGATGCTCCAGGTGCCGCTGGACGTGCTGATGGGCGTGCACGCCGGCGCCGGGGGAGCCGTGCGGGCGCTGGGCTTCCAGTCGGCGTGGGCGCTCGTACTGCTGGGCGCGGGGCGGCTGTTGCAGTCGGCCGCGACACGGAAGGTGGTCGTCCAGGGTGGCTGAGTTCGAGGCGGGGGCCGCGGGGGCCGTGGAGGCCGTGGAGGTCGCGGGGGTCTCGGCGGTGGCTCCGGTGCGGTCGGGAGGGCCGGCGGACGTGCCGCTGGGCACGCCACTGGACGTACCGGTGGACGTACCGGTGGACGTACCGGTACGGAGCCGGGCCGTGGAGGGGCTGCGCGGCTACGGGCTGATCGTGGCGATGTGGGTCCGGTCGACGATGGCGTACCGGACCTCGTTCCTCCTCGCCACCTTCGGGAACGCGGCGATCACGCTCCTCGACTTCGTCGCGATCTGGATCATGTTCTCGCACGTGGACGCGCTCGGCGGCTTCACACTGCCCGAGATCGCCCTCCTGTACGGGTCCGCCTCGGCCTCCCTGGGCCTGGCGGACCTGCTCCTCGGCAATACGGACCGGATCGGCGTCCGGATCCGCGACGGCTCCCTCGACACCATGCTGGTGCGCCCGGTCCCTGTGCTCGCGCAGGTCGCGGCGGACCGCTTCGCGCTGCGCCGGCTGGGGCGGATCGGGCAGGGACTGGCGGTGCTGGCCTGGGCGGTCTCGGAGCTGGACGTGGAGTGGACGGCCGGGAAGGTGCTGCTGGTGCCCGTGATGGTGCTGGCCGGGGCGGCGATCTTCGGGGCCGTGATGGTGGCCGGTGCGGCCTTCCAGTTCGTCGCGGGCGACGCGGCGGAGGTGCAGAACTCCTTCACGTACGGCGGGACCACGATGCTCCAGTACCCGCCGACCGTGTTCGCGAAGGACCTGCTGCGCGGGGTCACGTTCCTCGTGCCGCTGGCGTTCGTGAACTGGCTGCCGGCCCTGTACGTGCTGGGGCAGCCGTATCCGCTGGGGCTGCCGGGGTGGGTGGCGTTCGTGAGCCCGCTGGTGGCGGTGGTGGTGTTCGTACCCGCGTCGCTGGCGTGGCGCGCGGGAGTTCGTTCGTACCGGAGCACGGGGAGCTGAGCGGCGTGGGCGGGAATGTGCTGATCGAGCTGGACGGGGTCGAGAAGGTCTTCGACGTACGGCGTCGGGTGAGTCTGATGCGCCGGGAGAAACGGCAGGTCAGGGCCGTGGACGGGATCAGCTTCGAGGTGGCGCGGGGGGAGATGGTCGGCTACATCGGGCCCAACGGCGCCGGGAAGTCGACCACGATCAAGATGCTGACCGGCATCCTCACCCCGAGCGGCGGCCGGCTGCGGGTGGCGGGCATCGACCCGGCGCGGGAGCGGATGCGGCTGGCGCACCGGATCGGGGTGGTGTTCGGGCAGCGGACCACGCTGTGGTGGGACCTGCCGCTGAAGGACTCGTACGGGCTGATGCGGCGGATGTACCGGATCCCGCGGGCCAGGTTCGAGGAGAACCTGGAGCGGTGCGTGGACCGCCTCGACCTGGCCGAGCTGCTGGACGTACCGGTGCGGCAGCTGTCGCTGGGGCAGCGGATGCGCGGGGACATCGCGGCGGCGCTGCTGCACGATCCGGACGTGCTGTACCTGGACGAGCCGACGATCGGGCTCGACGTGGTGAGCAAGGCGAAGGTGCGGGCCTTCCTGCGGCAGCTGAACGCGGAGCTCGGCACGACGGTGCTGCTCACGACGCACGACCTCCAGGACATCGAGCAGCTGTGCGAGCGGGTGATGGTGATCGACCACGGGCGGCTGATGTACGACGGCGCACTGGCCGGTCTGCATTCGATGGGGGAGGGCGGCGGCGAGCGGACGCTGGTGGTGGACCTGGAGCGGGAGCTTCCGGAGATCAGCGTGGCGGGGGCGCGCGTGGTGAAGGTGGACGGGCCGCGGCAGTGGCTGGCGTTCCCGGCGGGGGCCTCGGCGGCGCCGCTGGTGGCGGAGGTGGCGGCGCGGTACCCGCTGCTGGACCTGTCGGTGCGGGAACCGGACATCGAGGACGTGATCGCGAGGATGTACGAGCAGGGTTAAGGAGGATGTGCGACCAGGGTTAAATCAGGGATGAGCGGGGGCCGTTACCAGGGTTGGGCCATACAACTCTTCCGTACGACTACATAGGCTGTTCCCCATGACTGACGAGCGGCCGGAGAAGCCGTTGCCGGAGCTGAGGGCGTCGGACGCCGACCGCGACCTGGTGGTGGAGCGTCTGCGGGACGCCGTCGCCGAGGGCCGGATCGACATGGAGGAGTTCGAGGAGCGGCTGGAGGCCGCGTACACCTCGAAGACGTACGCGGAACTGGAACCGCTGACCCGCGATCTGCCGGCGCCGGGCGGGCACCACCCGATGCCGCTCGCGGGCTCGGCGCCGGCCCCGGTGCCGGCCGACGGCTCGTGGGCCTCGCGGATCGGGGGCGGCGGCGTACCGGCGTCGGCCTCGGCGGCGGTCGCGGTGATGTCCTCGTTCCAGCGCAAGGGCACCTGGACGGTGCCGCCGCGGCTGGACGCGGTGGCGTTCTGGGGCAGCGGTGAGCTCGACCTGCGCGAGGCGAACTTCGCGGAGCGGGAGGTGGTGATCAACTGCATCGCGATCATGGGCGGCATCCAGATCACGGTCCCGCCGGGCGTGGAGGTCGACGTACGGGGCTTCGGCTTCATGGGCGCCTTCGACCAGCGCGGCGACACCTCGGGCCCGGTGGCTCCGGGCGCCCCGAGGGTGGTCGTGACGGGCCTGGCCTTCTGGGGCGGGGTGGAGGTCAAGGTCAAACCCCCGAAGCGTCCGAAGCCCCTCAAGGGCGGCCCGGACCTCCGCAAGGAGCTCTAGGCGGTGGCCTTCGGATCATGCCGGGCCCGGGGAGCGGATCGGCGCGCCGGGAACTCCTGAGGGGTCCCGGGAGTCGGATGCTATGCAGACAAAACCGGCGCCCGGGGGAAGGGAGGAACACGTGGACCACCGCACCAAGGCCGTGGGCAAGGGCAGAGGCGCGAGCACCGGTACTGGCACTGGCACTGGCACTGGCACCGGTGCCAGTGCCGGTGCCGGTACCGGCAGCCGCACCAGTACCGCCGCCGGCGGGTTCGTGTTCAACGAGGCCGACGAGGAGCGCCGCCGCGGCGTCCGCCGCATGAAGACCACCGCGACCGGGCTGCTGATCCTGGTCGCCCTGGTCTACGTACTGACCACCTGGGCGGAACACACCGGGGCCGGCGGCTGGGCGGGGTACGTCCGGGCGGCCGCCGAGGCCGGCATGGTCGGCGCGCTCGCGGACTGGTTCGCCGTCACCGCGCTGTTCCGGCGCCCGCTCGGCCTGCCCATCCCGCACACGGCGATCATCCCGACCAAGAAGGACCAGCTCGGCGTCTCCCTCGGGGAGTTCGTCGGCGAGAACTTCCTCTCCCCGGACGTGGTCCGCGCCCGCCTGCACGCCCTCGGCATCGGCGGCCGCCTCGGATCCTGGCTGGCCGAGCCCGCGCACGCCGACCGGGTCACGGCCGAGCTGGCCACGGCGCTGCGCGGCGCCCTGACCGTACTGCGCGACTCCGATGTGCAGGCGGTCGTGGGGGAGGCCATCACGCGGCGGGCCGAGACCGCCGAGATCGCGCCCGGGATCGGCAAGACCCTGGAGAGGGTCGTCGCGGACGGCGGGCACCGCCGCGTCGTCGACCTCGTCTGCGTCAAGGCCCACGACTGGCTGGTGACGCACGGGGAGTCGGTGATGGGTGCGGTCCAGGGCGGCGCACCCGGCTGGACCCCGAGGTTCGTGGACCGCAAGGTCGGCGAGCGCGTGTACAAGGAGCTGCTCCGCTTCCTGACCGAGATGCGGGACATGCCGGAGCACCCGGCGCGCGGGGCGGTGGACCGGTTCCTGACGGACTTCGCGGCCGACCTCCAGTCGGACACGGACACCCGGGCCCGGGTGGAGCGCCTGAAGTCCGAGATCCTCCAGCGCGGGGAGGTGCAGGAGGTGATCGCCTCCGCCTGGACCGCGATCCGGGCGATGATCATCTCGGCGGCGGAGGACGAGCACAGCGAGCTGCGGCTGCGGGTCCGGTCCTCGCTGCTGTCGCTGGGGGCGCGGCTGGCCACGGACGGCCGGCTCCAGGACAAGGTGGAGGGCTGGATCGAGGGCGCGGTGGTGTACGTGGTGACCACCTACCGCACCGAGATCACCTCGCTGATCACGGACACCGTGGCCGGGTGGGACGCCGAGCACACCTCGCGGAAGATCGAGGCCCACATCGGCCGGGACCTCCAGTTCATCCGCATCAACGGCACGGTGGTCGGCGCCCTGGCCGGACTGCTGATCTACACGGTGTCGCAGGCACTGGGGGCGTAGCCGAACACCGCCTGGGCCGAACACCGCCTGGCCGGACACCGCCTGGCCGGACAACTCCCCGGCCGGACAACTCCCCGGCCGGACAACTCCCCGGCCGGACAACTCCCCGGCCGGACACCGCCCCGGCCGGACACCGCCCGGGAGTCGTCCGGGAGTCGTCCGGCCGGTCTTGGGACCGCGTTCCTCCTGCCCTCTTCGACTACGATCGCCGCGATGAGGGGGAGGACATGGAGGACGTCTTCGATCTGACGGGTGCGCCACCACAGGGCTGGATGCATGCGCTCTTCGGCCGCGGTCCGTACGCCGATGACGTCGGCAGGTGCGTGCCCGGGCCGCCGGCGCCGGAGACCGTCGCGGTCCCGCTCGTCGAAGGAGGCGAGTTCGTGTACCGGTTGGTGACGGTCGGCTCGTGGTCGGCGCCGGACGACCCGATCGCCCTCTACAACGACACGGGCCCGGTGCCCGCGCCGCCGCTGTCGGAGCTGGAGAAGTCCTGGCTCGCTCGGCGTGCCGCTCGGCGGGCCGAGTCCGCCGAGGGGTGAAGCGGACGGACCCGCCGGGCACCGCCCGGCCGGACACGGCCCGGCCGGACACGGCCTGGGCGGCTCAGCCGCGGTCGGCGATGACCCAGGAGGCGGTCGCCACGACCGCCGCGGCCCCGAGGACCGCCGGCCAGGCCCCGACCTTCTTGGCCAGCGGGTGCGCGCCCGCGAAACCGGCGAGGTACAGCGCCCCGAGCCCGGCCGCCGCGGGGGTACCGCCGCGCCGGTGCCATTCCCGTCCGGCGGCCAGTCCGGCGGCGCCGAGCACGACACCGCCCAGCGGGCGCTTCTTGGTCCACCGGGCGACGGCGTACCCGCCGACCAGTCCGGCGGCCGCCACTGCGGAACTCGGTACGCGCGCCATGCCCAACTCCTCAATTCGTCTGATCTCACGTGTATTACTACGAGGTGTACTACTACGAGGCTAACGCGGGGGCTTGACCACCCGGCGGGCGCCCAGCGCCCCCAGGACGAGCACGGCTCCGCCGATCACACCGTCCGGTACGGCGTCCTTGACGGCACGCGGCAGCAGTGCCACCACGCCCAGGACGAGGAGGAAGGCGAGCAGGCACCGGCCGGCCGCCCGAATCAGTCTGTCCACGGGCTGCTCAACGCGGCTGCGCGGTCCCCGACACGGAAGGCGGGGAGGGGATTTGTCGCACACTCGCCGGATCCGTGCGATACGTGCCTTCGGGAACCCGACCGGCATAAATTGGCTCTCCCACCCCAAACGGTAAAACGGGAAGAAAGAGGAGCTCGGACATCGTGATCTGCTACGGACAGGCCGTCCTCGACCTCGCGGACGAACTGGTCGACGCCTATGCCGACGTCTTCTCCGCCCCGCCCTGGAACGAGGACGCAGAAACCATTCGCCAATTCGCGGTCCGCCTCCAGGCCGACGCCCGGCGCCGCGGTTTCCGTACGGCTCTCGCCCAGTCCGCGGCCGGCATCGACGGCTTCGCCACGGGCTGGCTCACCCCGGCGGCCTTCCCCAAGGACCGCGGGTACGCCCAGGTCGCGGCGCAGCTCGGCCCGGCGCGGGTGCGGGAACTCCTGACGGGTGCGCTGGAGATAGACGAGCTCGCCGTACGGCCGTACGCGCGCGGCCACGGCACCGGCCGCGCCCTGCTCACCGAGATCACCGCCGACGCCCCGGACCGCCGGGCCTGGCTGCTGACCTCCCGCCTGGCCACCGACACGGTGGCCACGTACCGGCGCCTGGGATGGCACGAGGTCGCGGCCCGCCCGGGCACGCAGACGGGCGTGATCGTCTTCCTCTCCCCGGACCACCCGGGCCGCTGACGGCCCCCCGCAGGCGGGTGTCGGTGCCCCCGGACCGGGCATACCGCCAGCATGATCACCACACGTCAGACGAAGCAGCAGGCGCCGAAGCGGCCGACGCACCGGGAACCGAACCGGGCGCCGAACCGCGGCCCGAACCGCGGCCCGAACCGCGGACCGAAGCGGACGGCGGCGCAGACGACGGCTCGCAGGCAGCTCAACCTGGCCACCCGCCACCAGCTCGCCGCCTCCGGCATCCCGGAGGGCACGATCACCTCCCGCACCCGCCCGGGCGGGCCCTGGCAACGCTTACTGCCCCGGGTCTACCTCCTCCAGACCGGCCCCCCGGACCACCGCCAACGCGCCCTCGCCGCCGTCCTGTACGCCGCCGAGCCCGACGTGGACCCGCTGTCCGGCGAGACGGCGGTCCTCACCGGCGGAGCCGCCCTGGCCCTCCTCGGCATCCGCGACGTCCCGCCTACCCCGGCCGACGTCCTGGTCCGCGCCCCGCGCCGGCTCACCGGCACCCCGGAGGTCCGCCCGCTGGCCACCGCCCGCTGGCCGCGGACCATCGCGGTCTCCGGCATCCCGAGCACCCGCCCGGTCCGCGCGGCGGCCGACTTCGCCGCCCGGGCCGAGGATCCCGACCGCATCCGCTCCACCCTGGCCCATGTCGTCCAGGCCGGCTGGTGCCACCCGCAGGACCTGCACGCCGAGCTCCGCGCGGCCCGCCTCCTCACCCGCCCGGCGATCCGCGCCGCCGCGGCGGAACTCGTCGTGGGGGTCCGCTCGATCGCCGAGGCCCTGGCCCGGGACACCCTGACGGCGACGGACCTCCCGACCCCGCTGTGGAACGCCCGCCTGTACACCCCGGACGGCGCCTTCCTGGCCAGCCCGGACGCGTACTGGCCGGACGAGGGCGTGGCCCTGGAGATCGATTCGGCGGAGTACCACTACACGCGCGACGCCTGGCACGCCACCCTCCACCGCCGCCTGCGCCTGGAGTCCCACGGCGTCCTGGTGGTCAGCGCGACCCCGTCGATGATCCGCGACACCCCGGAGGAGGTCATCAAGGCCCTCCACGCCCTCCTCACCCTCACCACCGCCCGCCCCACCCCACCCACAGCCCAAGCCCGCGGCCACCAACAGCTCTTCCTCCCGCTGTAGTTGATGATGAAAGGATGATCGGCATTGATCGGGAATGGCTATGCTGATGGGATGAAGGTTGAGCGAGTTGTTGGGCATATTGACGGAATCGAACTCGGTTCTGTTCTTCCGCGACGCAGGGACGTCTTCGACGCGCGCTTGCACAGCGACCTGCAACGCGGCATTTCAAAGCTCAAGGATGACGACGGCAAACTGGTGTCTGATGCCATCGTCCTCAACGGCGGCTACCTCGACGATCACGATGCGTGGCACGAGATCCGCTATACGGGCGCTTCGCCCGACGCTGACAAAGATCCGCTGACGAAGCGGCTCAAGGCGAGCCAGAGCTGGGACTACGTGGACAACGCTGCGCTGAAGCGTAGCTATGACCGCGGGCACCCGGTGCGGATCCTCCGGGGCTTCAACGGCGACGAGCACTATTCCCCGAGTGAGGGATACCGGTACGACGGCCTCTATCGCATTACGGAGGCGCGTACGGCCATTTCCGGCACGCGGGGACCGGCTGGCGAGCCGATTCAGATCTGTCAGTTCATCCTTGAGCGCTACTCGGACTCTGACCAGGAACTCACCGTGGTCGAACGTGCCGCTGCAGAACTCGCCGACTTCACCGACGAGGAGAAGTTTCCGCAGACGCGCACCACGAAGGTTCAGCGCATGATCCGCGATACGGCGGCCGCCCGCCGTATCAAGGACCTCTACGGAGGGCAGTGCCAGACCTGTGGGATACGGCTGGTCGGCGCGAACGCCAAGCCCTACAGCCAGGGTGCGCACCTCAAGCCGCTGGCTGAACCCCACAGGGGGCCCGATGTCGAGCGCAACATCCTGTGCCTCTGCCCCAACTGTCACGCCCGGCTGGACATCGGGGCCATCTCCATCGGCAAGGACTGGAGTGTGATCGAGCGCGTACCGCACGGCGAGACGCGCTCGACCTTGTCGCGACTGCTGATGAAGAAGAAGCACGGCCTTCACCCGGACTACGCCACGTACCAGCGCGACTGGTGGGACAACTTCGAGCGCAGCCGCGGAGAGCAGCAGTAGTTAGGAAGCTTGCGGGTCGCCGTGGCATTCCGCGTAGGGCTTGCCCGAGGTGCACCAGCAGGGGGTGTTGGGGGTGG
>NZ_LGDB01000231.1:0-37594 GCF_001279655.1 Streptomyces sp. WM6372
CACCACAACACCCCACTGGCCCACCTACCACAACCACCAACAACGCCACCGCATCCCCCTCCCCACCTACCCCTTCCAACACAAGCACTACTGGCTGGAGCCTCAGACCCCGAAGGCCGTGGTCCGGCACACGCCTGGCCCGCACCCGCTGCTGGACCAGGTGCTGCTCCGGTCTGCCGGCCAGTCCGTCTTCCTCACCGAGTTCTCGCTGGAACGGCACTGGGTGCTCTCCGAGCACAAGCTGCTCGGAGAGGCGATCGTCCCCGGAACCACGTACCTGGAGATGGCCCGGGCCGCCGCGTCCGAGCATTTCGGCCGCCCGGTCACCGAGCTCCGCGACGTCACGTTCCTCGTTCCGCTGCTGGTGCAGGAAGGCCTCCCCCGTACGGCGCACACGACCGTCCGCGAGATCGACAACCTGCGGGCCGAGTTCACCGTGGCCAGCCACGACCCGGCGAGCGACCACTGGACGACGCACGTCCAGGGCACGGTCGGCGTCACGCCGCACTCCTCACCCGCTCCGCAGCAGGACCCGGCTGCCCTGCGTGAACTGTGCTCGCTGGAGAGCGTGGACATCGCCCGGCGGCAGACCGAGCACAAGGTGATGGACTTCGGCGACCGCTGGCGCAGCAGCCTGCCGACCGTGCACGTCGGCGTCCGGGCCGCCCTCGGCGTACTCGACCTGCCCGAGCAGTACCGCACCGAGTGCCAGGACCACCCCCTGCACCCGGCCCTGCTCGACCAGGCCACCGGGTTCAGCGGCTTCGCCGTCCTGGAGGGCGCCGAGGACCGCCGGCTCGCCCTCGGCGAGCGGGACTTCTTCCTCCCGGTCGGCTACGACTCGCTGCTCCTGTACGGCCCGCTGCCCGCCCGCGGCCTGAGTTTCATGCAGCCGCACCCGGGCTATGCGGACAATGCCGAGTTCCGCAAGGTCGACGTGGTGGTCTGCGACGAGTCGGGGGCCACCGCCGCCGAGATCCGCGGCTTCACCGTGAAGCGCGTCACCGATGCCCGGAGCACGGTCGCCCAGCTGCGCCCGCACGCCCGCCACCACGCCCTCCGATGGATCCCGGCGCCGGCGCCCGAGGAGCAGCAGGCCCCGCCCGCCCGGGTCCTGGTGGTCGGTGAGCACGGCGGCATCGGAGCGGTGCTGAGCGCCGCGCTCCGTGCGCGTGGAATCGACGTCACCGAGGCCGAACTCGCAGGCGAGTGGCGGCAGACCGCTCCGGGCCGGTACGAGGTCCCGCCCACCCAGGAGGGCTTCGGGCACCTCCTGGATGCGCTCGGTGCGGACCTCCCGGACGAGGTCGTACACGTCGCGGCTCCCGCCGACGGCGGCGTCCAGCAGGATCTGCGGACCCTGGAGGCAAGGCTCGACCACGGCGTCCACAGCCTGTTCCACCTGGCCCGCAGCCTCTCCGAGCGCGGTGCCGCCCCGGCCAGGCTCAGCGTGGTCGCCCCCTCGGTGGCACGGGTGACCGGCGCCGAGCCCGAGAATGCCGCGGTGCACGCGACGCTCTTCGGCCTGGCCAAGGTGATCGGGCAGGAGTTCGAGGACACCGAAGTGTTCTGCCTCGACATCGCCGCCGAAACCGGCGCGGAGGCCGTCTGCGCCGAGCTGCTCGGGGCCCGGACCCCCACCACGGTCGCGCTGCGCGGCGGACTGCGGTACGTCGCGGAGCTCGCGCCGGTGCACCTGCGGGAGCAGCCCAGGTCCGCACCGGTGCGCCCGGACGGGGTGTACCTCATCACCGGCGGCCTGGGCGGGCTCGGGCTCGCGGTCGCACGCCACCTGGGCCGTTCGGTGCCGGGTGTGCGGCTCGCCCTGGTCAACCGCACCGAACTGCCTCCGCGCGAGCAGTGGGACGAGGTCGCCGACGCCAGGCTGCGCGGGCAGATCGAGGCACTGCGCGAACTGGAGCGCACCGGCGCCGAGGTCCGCAGCTACTCCGGTGACGTCACCGACCTCACGGCGATGGAGGCAGTCGTCGCGAGGATCCGCGCCGAACTGGGCGCGATCGGCTGTATCGTCCACGCGGCCGGCGTCGCCGGCGACGGCTTCCTCTTCCGCAAGGAAGCGGACGCCTTCCGCCGTACGCTGAACCCCAAGGTGCTCGGCGCCACCGTGCTGGACCTGGTCACCCAGGACGATCCGCCGGAGCTCATGGTCAACTTCGGCTCCACGGTGGCGATCTTCGGAGCGGCCGGGCAGGGCGACTACACTGCCGCCAACAGCTACCTGGACCACTTCGCCGAACAGCGCTCCGCGCGCGGCCGGTGGACTGTGACGGTCGACTGGAGCGACTGGCTGGAAACCGGCATGGCCTTCGACCACGGAGTCCAGCAGGACCAGGGCTTCTTCCGGTCGGTGTCGGTCGAGGACGGTCTCGGCAGCTTCGAGGAGATCCTCTCCTCGGCCTGCAGCCCGGTGATCGTCGGCGAGATCAACTACCGCAGGCTGGGCAACTCCAGCGGGCTCTCGGAGCTGCTGCGCCGCGCTCCGCTGGTACTGGCCGCCCCGATCAGGCAGGCCATCGCCGCCGCCCGCGGCGATGCCGGCGAATCCGTCGAGACGGCGCCCGGCACCCCGTCCGACGGCGAGCCGAAGCTCTTCGGCAGGGAGAGCGGCGACTTCAGTGACACCGAGCGCGCGCTCGCCCGGATCTGGGCCCGCGAGCTCGACCTCACCGAACTCAACGTGCACGACACCTCGTTCGCGCTCGGTGTGGACTCGCTGGCCGCGCTCCGGATCGCCCAGAGCATCCAGAAGAACATGGACATCCGGGTCTCCATGGTCGACCTGTTCCGCTACGTCACGATCTCGGACCTCGCCGCGCACCTGGACACCAATGACACCCAGGGCTGATCAGGCACACCCGTTTCCCTCTCTCTCGCACGAAAAGGTGGTACCTCGGTGAGCATCCGAACCATAGGTGTGATCGGCGCCGGCACGATCGGCCGCGGCGTCGCCCAGTCCTTCGCGGAGTCCGGATTCGAGGTGGTCCTCGTGGACATCTCGCCGGCCCAGCTCGACAGGGCGACGGAACAGATCGGCCGTGACCTGCTGGTCCAGCCGATGCTGCTCGGCAAACCCCTGAAGGAGGACGCCAAGACCGTACTCGACCGGATCACCACCGCCACCGAGCTCACCGCGCTGGCCGGTGTCGACTTCGTGGTCGAGAACGTCACCGAGGACTGGGCCGTCAAGCGGTCGGTCTACGAGCAGATCGACACGATCTGCCGCCCCGGGGTGATCTTCGGTGTGAACACCTCGGCCGTGCCGATCACCCGGGTGGGCTCGGTCACCGGGCGGCCGGCCGAGATCCTCGGGCTGCACTTCATGAACCCCGTCCCGATGATGGACACCGTCGAGGTGGTCAGCGGGCACTTCACCAGCGAGGCGACGCTGGACACCGCCCTCGGCCTCCTGTCGGAGATGGGCAAGGAGGGCATCGTCGTCCAGGATGCCCCGGGCTTCATCACCAACCGGGTCCTCATGGTGACCATCAACGAGGCGATCTTCTGCGTCCAGGAGGGGATCGCCTCGGCCGAGGACGTCGACAAGATGTTCCGCGGCTGCTTCGGCCACAAGATGGGCCCCCTGGAGACCGGCGACCTGATCGGCCTCGACACGATCCTGAACTCGATCACGGTCATGTACGAGAGCTACAAGGACAGCAAGTACCGCCCCGCCCCGCTGCTCCAGCGGATGGTCGACGCACGACTCCTGGGCCGCAAGACCGGCCAGGGCTTCTACACCTACTAACCCGACACAGCCAAGGAGAAAACCCACATGACGAACGACGACGTGCGCGCCCGGGTCCGTGAATTCCTCGCTCCGCAGCTGGTCGGCCAGCCCCTTGCCGACAGCGACGACTTCTTCGCCCTCGGCTACGTCAACTCCCTTTTCGCGATGCAGCTCGCGCTCTTCGTGGAGAAGGAGTTCGCCCTGACCCTCGGCCCGGCGGACATGGACTTCGACAACTTCCGCACGGTCGACGGCCTCGTCCGCCTCGTCACGTCGCGGAAGGCGACGGCGGCCTAGTCCAGTCCCCCTGCGGGCGCGCGGCGGCCCCACGCCGCCGCGCGCCGGACCGTTCGACCGCTCTCCCACCGGCGAGGAAATCGACCACCATGACCCACCCCAACCAGGTCCTCACCCGGATAGACCTGCACAGCCCGATCCCCGAGGCGCTGGCCGCCGAGATCGAGCGCCGGCTCTTCTTCGTGTCGCCCGAGATCACCGGCTTCGAGGTGCACGCCGACGGCGGCGAAGTGCGCTCCGTGACGCTCCGCTCCGAACAGCCGATCCCGCACGACGCCTTGGCCGAAAAGGTCAATGCCATGGTGGACAACGACGTCCGGAAGCAGTGGGTGACGCCGGCCAAGGCCGTCTGGACGTCGCCGCACCAGCGCACCCCGCACCAGGGTATGTTCGAGCTCCTGTCCGATATGGGTGCGGTGGCGGAGGTCGGTGAGGGACAGGTCGCCATCGGCGAGCCGCTGCTCTCCCTCTTCACCTACTTCGACCGTGCCGTGTGCGACCTGCTGGCCGAGGACCACGAGGTCCGCGAGTACCGCTACCCGACGCTGATCAGGACGAAATCGCTGGAGACGGCGGGCTACTTCAAGGCCTTCCCGCAGCACCTGATGTTCGTCACCCGGCTGCGCAACGATCTGGACGTCTACCGCGGCTTCCAGGAGCGGCACGCCGCCACCGGCATCGATTCCGCCGTACTGGACTCCTGCGGCAACGTGGACTACTGCCTGCCGCCCACGATGTGCTACCACACGTTCAGCCAGTACAGCGACCGCACACTGGACCCGGACCGGCTCCACGTGGTCACCGCTCGCGGCAAGTCGTTCCGCTTCGAGGCGGCGTACGCCACCAGCCTGGAACGGCTCTGGGACTTCACCATCCGGGAGATGGTCTTCATGGGGTCCCGGGAAGACGTGCTGAACGCCCGCGAACGCTTCATGCGGAAGGTCTTCGCCTTCGTCGAGGAGCTCGGCCTGAGCGGCTTCTGCGAGGTGGGCAACGACCCGTTCTTCTGCGGCACCGACACCTCCGAGCGCATCTGGTCCCAGCGGCTGCTGGAGCTCAAGTACGAGCTGCGGCTCCACATCGCCCCCGAGAAGACGATCGCCGTCGGCTCCTTCAACTTCCACGACGACCTCTTCGGCAAGGCCTTCGGCATCGGCCACGGCACGGACGGCCCGACCCGCAGCGGCTGCGTCGGCTTCGGCCTGGAACGGCTCGTCTACGCCTTCCTCTGCCAGTACGGCCTCGACTCCGCGGCGTGGCCCGCCCGGGTCCGCGCCGCCACCGGCGGGAGCTGACCATGGGCGAGAGCAAGGGCCGTGCCCCGCGGAGCCAACAGGAGGAGATCCTCTGCGCGGTGTTCGCCCAGGTGCTCGGCCGCGACCGGGTCACCATCGACGACTCCTTCTTCGAGCTGGGCGGCCACTCCCTGCTGGCCACCCGGCTCGCCGGCCGCATCCGTGCCGCCCTCGACGTGGAAGTCCCCGTACGGACGGTCTTCGAGGCCCCCACCGTCGCCCGACTGGCCGAGCACCTGGAGCAGGGATCCGGCAGCCGGCGCCCGCCACTGCGCCCCGTGGAACGCCCGGCGGAGATCCCCCTCTCCCAGACCCAGCGGCGCCTGTGGTTCCTGAACCGCGTGCACGGCGCGGCCGGACACTACAACATGCCGATGGCCCACCGGCTGCGCGGTGACCTCGACCTGCCCGCGCTGCGGCTCGCGCTCGACGACCTGACCGCCCGGCACGAGAGCCTGCGCACCGCCTACCCCGACTGGGACGGCCGGCCCCAGCAGATCGTCCTGGAACCGGACGAGGCTCCGGTCGAGCTCCCGGTCAACACTGTCGCCGAGGCCGAGCTGCCCGAGGCACTGAGCGCCGCGGCCGGCTACGCGTTCGACCTCACCGCCGAGACCGCTCTGCGGGCCCACCTGTTCCGGCTGTCCGAGAACGAGCACGTCCTGCTCCTGGTCGTCCACCACATCGCCTGCGACGGCTGGTCCCTGCTCCCCCTCAACCGCGACCTGGCGCTCGCGTACGCCGCGCGCCGTCTCGGGCAGGAGCCCGACTGGCCGGAGCTCGCGGTCCAGTACCCCGACTACACGCTCTGGCAAGAGGAGCTGCTGGGCGACCCGGAGCACCCCAACAGCCTGGTCAACAGCCAGCTCGCCTTCTGGAAGGGGGAGCTGGCGGGGATGCCCGACCGCTTGCGGATCGACGTCACGATGCCGCGCCCGGACACCCCCTCGCACCGGGGCGGCCGAGTCCCCTTCCGCGTCGGGCCGTCGACCCACCGGGCACTGAACCACCTGGCGCGGGAGACCGGCACCAGCGTGTTCATGGTCGTGCAGGCCGCCCTTGCGGCCCTGCTCACGAGACGCGGGGCGGGCACCGACATCGCCATCGGCATCCCGACCGCCGGCCGCACCGACGAGGGCCTCGACGACCTGATCGGATTCTTCGTCAACACGCTGGTGCTGCGGACCAGGACCGACGGCGACCCGACGTTCCGGGAGCTGCTGTTCCGGGTGCGGAGCACGGACCTGGCGGCCTTCGCCCACCAGGAGGTGCCGTTCGACCACCTGGTCCAGGCCCTCAATCCGCCGCGCTCCCCCGCCTGGCACCCGCTCATCCAGGTGATGCTCGCGTTCCAGAACAACGAGAGCGCCGAACTCCGGCTCCCCGGCCTGGAGGTGGAGACCGAGCCGGTCACGGAGGGGATCACACGCTTCGACCTCCGCTTCGAGCTGTTCGAGGGCTTCGACGGCCACCGGGCGCCGGACGGCATCGACGGCAGCCTCACCTACGCCCTCGACCTGTTCGCGCCCGCGGAGGCCGAGCGGCTGACCCGGGAGTTGACCGAGCTGCTCGACGCGGTGGCCGCCGCTCCCGGCGCGCGGCTCAGTGACCTCGACGGTGCGCCCGTCCACGAGCTGACAGGCGGCGGCCCGTCGGCCGTGCCGGAGCCCACCGCCGGGGACGGCCCCCGGATCGCCTTCGTCTGCTCCCCGTACGGGCAGCAGTGGGTCGGCATGGGGAGGACACTGTTCCGCACGGAACCCGCCTTCCGGGCGGCGCTCGAGGAGTGCGACAGCGAGCTGGCCCGGCACACCGGCTGGTCCCTCGTCCACGAGCTCTTCCTCGACGAACCCGAAGCCAGGACGGACGACGTCGGCGTCATGCAACCCATCGTCTTCGCGATCCAGGTGGGCATCGCCCGCTGGCTGGAAGAGGCGGGCGTCCGACCGGCCGCTGTCACGGGTCACAGCGTCGGCGAGATCGCCGCCGGCGTCATCGCAGGCATCCTCGACCTGCCGGAGGCGGTCCGGCTCGTCCACCACTACAGCGATCAGCAACGCCGCGTGGCCAACCCTCACAGCGGCATGGCCGTGGTGGAGCTCTCGGCCGTCGACCTCTCGAAGCACCTGCGAGGGCTTGAAGGGAACGTCTCCATCGCCGCGCGGAACGGACCGCGGACCACCGTGCTTGCCGGTGACCGGTCCGAGTTGGAGGCCATCGTCGCCAAGCTCCAGGTCGCGGACGTGCTGTGCGCGATGGTGCGAGTCGACCTGCCGGCCCATAGCCCGGCGATCGATCCGATCCTGGCGGACCTCGAACGGGCCATAGGTGTGCTCACCCCCAGGCCCGGGCGGATCCCGATGATCTCCTCGGTCACGGGGCAAGCGCTCGACTGGCAGCAGGCCACCGCGGGCTACTTCGCCCAGAACCTGCGGCAGCCCGTCCTGCTGGCCGACTCCACCGCCGAGCTGCTGACGGGCCATGACGTACTGGTCGAGGTCAGCGCTCACCCGGTGCTCGCCCCGGCACTGTGGCAGAGCGTCGAGGAATCGGGTACCGCCGCGACCGTCCTGACCACCATGCGCCGCGGCCAGGACGACCGGACGGGCCTCATCGAGGTACTCGACGCCCTCGAACAGCTCGGCCTGAAGGTGGACTCCCCGGTCCGGCAGGCTCGGTCGGCGTAGATCCGATGAGCCGCGCCCACTCCGTCCCAGCCGGCCTGCGCGACGAGCCTGCTCCCGGACGACACGCTGCTCACGCTGACACCGAGGCACGGCGTGACCGAGGGGCATCCGCCAGGACATCCTCGTCCGGGTGGGTGAGGACAACAGCCGAGCAGGTGTCACGTGGAACGACAACACCGCCAGGCCGCTGACCTGGAGGGCTGATGGCAAGCCCTACACCCCGACCGGACTGGCTCGACGATGTGATCACCTCGGTCGACTGCGCCGAGCGCCAACGGCTGAAAGGGGAGAAGCGGCAGTGGCGTCAGGAGAGGTGGGAGGCCGCCGGCCAGGCGGAAGGCCCTGTCGATGCAGAGAGCCTCGGGAGTGGTCGGCCTGGGGCGGTCAGAGGCAGACCGGCTCGATCCCGTCCTGAGCCGCAGGGGGCTTCGCGGGCGGAACTTCCACGCGGAGCCGACGGGTGACCAACTTCGTCCGTTCCTCGACGACTTGGCACCCGCCTCGTCCCGAGAAGGAGAAGCTGCCGTCGAAGCCCGCTCCGGCCCAGCCCGAGGTGCAGCCGGGGCGGGAGTGCTGACGGGCATTCAGCGACGAGGCGGTAGGCTGACGTTCGATATTTGAAGGCGCGTGCACCCCTGTCCACGGAAAGCCTCGGAGCAGCGCCGCCCACATCTCACCTGACCCCGGGGAGGGACCATGACCGACCGCAAGCCGCCTGGTATGGATTTCGAGTCTTGGGTGGACCGCCAGATCAGGGAGGCCGGCGACCGCGGCGACTTCGCGAACCTACCGGGATATGGGAAGCCGCTGCCCTCGCTTGACACCCCTTATGACGAGATGTGGTGGATCAAGGGCAAGATGCACCGCGAGGGACTCGCCGCCCTGCCACCCGCACTCGCGCTGCGCAAGGAGGCAGAGGACGCGATGGCCGCGGTCAACGCTGCGCGCTCCGAGCGCCAGGTGCGGGAGATCCTCACCGAGATCAACGAGAAGATCAGCACGGCGCTGCGCATGCCCCCGCCGGGACCACCCCTTCGACTCTCGGAATTCGACGTCGAAGACGTACTCGCGGCGTGGCGCGAGGCCCGCTCCGAGTAGGGCCTCGAACAGACCACCGCCGAAGGTGACGGCTTGGAGTTCGGAGCTCAGGCCGTCACCGCGCGGTCGGGGTGCTGCGGCTTGGCGGAGGCGGCGAAGACACCGCTGGGGGGCGGCCAGTTCGTCACCTTCGCCCGCCTGGGGTTAGGGGCCGTTCCGGGAGGCTGCGCCGTCCGCCCCGGCCTGGCCGTTCCCAACAGCCCGGCAGAGGGCCTCCCACCACAGCGCCCATCTCAGGGAACGACCGGGAACGATCCACGGGATGGGCAACCGCCGGCCACCCGGTGAGCCGCTTGCCGCTGCTCGGCGTACTCCTCACCTCCGGGGTGCTCGGGGCGAGCCGGCTCGTCCCCCTCTGGGCAGCGATCCTGGCGGCAGTCTTCGTCCGGCACCGCGGCCGGTCCCTCGCCGACTGGGCACCGATCGCACTCCGGTACACGCGGCGCCGACTGACCCGCCAGCTCGTGTGGCTCACCCGGCCCTCCACCCGGCCACGCCGCGACGGTCTCCTCCACCTGCCTGGCACCGCTGCGTCCCTCCGCATCGTCACGTCCCCCGACCGCCGTCTCCGCGCCGTGCACCACCCGCATCAGAACACCCTCACCTCCGTCGTGAAGGTCTCCTCCCAGGCCTTCGCCCTGCTCGACCCCGCCACCCAGTCCCACAACGTGTCCGGTTGGGGCCGGACGCTGGCGGCGCTCGCCCGTACCGGGCACGTCGCCCGCATCCAGGTGCTGGAGCGGACCGTGCCGGACTCCGGAGACGCGCTCACCCGCTACTGGACCGAGTACGGCAATGCCGGCGCCCACCTCGCCGGCCCGAACTCCTCCGACCTGCTCGCCGTAGCCGGACCGGCCGCAGCCCCGCACGAGAGCCACGTCGCGCTCGCCCTCGACATGAAGACGGCTCGCCGCCTGATCAACCAGGCAGGCGGCGGGCTCTCCGGCGCGTGCGCCGTTCTGACCCAGCTCGCCTCGACGTTCGACCAGGCCGCTCGCCACTCCGGACTCGTACCGAGCGGGTGGCTGTCAGCCGACGCGATCGCGGCCGTCATCCGCACCGCCTACGACCCGGCGTCCTCCGCGGCCCTCGACCGCTGGTCGCACAGCGGTCGGCCGCAGGCAGCCCCGGCAGCGGCCGGCCCTGTGGTCCTGGTGGAGAAGGCCGACAGCATCCGTACCGACTCGGCGCACCACGCCACCTTCTGGATCGAGAACTGGCCCCGGATCGAGACTTCGCCCGGCTTCCTGCACCAGCTGCTCTTCACCTCCGGTGTTCGGCGGACGCTCTCGCTTACGTACGACCCGAAGGCACTCGACGCTGCCCTCAAGGACGTACAGCGGCGGAAGGCGACCGTGATCGCCGACGCCGCCGAGCGCCAGCGCAAGGGCCAGGTGGACAGCGAGGAGGACGCGGTGGAGTACGCCGACATCAAGGGACGCGAGCGGCAGCTGATCGCAGGGCACGCCGACGTCGGACTCACCGGTCTGGTCACCGTCTCTGCCGACTCCCGCGAGGAGCTGAACGCCGCGTGCGCGGCCATCGGGACGGCCGCTGTATCCGCCCTCGTCGACCTGCGGCCCCTCACCTGGCAGCAGGCCGAGGCGTTCACCAGCGCCGCCTTGCCGCTGGCGCGGGCGTAGGCCCGCATCTGTCACCGACCACCGAGCCACCACGAAGGGCGCGACCTGATGCCCGCCCCGTCCTTACCCGACCTGGCCCTCGCCACAGCGGCCCTCGGCTTCCATCGAGCGCTGAACGTCCCGGCCGGCCCCGCTGCCGCCGACCGGGTCGAGCTGGACGCGCTCCATACCCACCTCGTCACCCTGTACGGCGTACTCGACGCCCACACGAGCCGCACCACTCCCCTGGCTCCGACCGAGGGGGATCGATTGCGCGCCTGCCGCATCCGGCTCTGGCAGGCGGCCGAGCACCTGCACGCCGCCTATCACGCCGCGCCCGGTACGGGCCTTGACGACCTGCCTCGACGTGAGGCGTGCCGAACCCGCCTACCCGAAGGTGCCCCGGCTCTCACCATCTGCCGCCGCCACCTCACCGCGTCCGCCCGGGTCCGCCGCGACCACACTCCGGCTGGCCTGCATGACCCCTTCAACCGCTACTGGCCGATGCCAAGGAAGAGCGCCACCATGTCCTCGCGTGACCGTGCCACCGCCAGCGCCCTCTTCGTGCCGCATAAGAGCGACCGCCGCTCCGCCCGTGCCGCGAGTTCACAAAGGCGGAAGGCTACTTCCCGGCCTCTGCCCGAAGGCTGCCGGCGCTGATGGCGCCCCGCAGGACGTGGGCGATCTCTTCGGGCTTGAGGTCGATGCCGTCGAGCCCCTCCAGGGTCAACGGGATCTGCTCCAACACGTATTCGCCGCGGCCCTCGGCGCTGAACTCGGGACCGGTGCGGTCTTCGAAGGACCAGGTCGCGATGCGGGCGAGGTAGAAGAGCTGGCGCTCGTCGTCGGACTCCATGGTGTGCAGGAGCCGGACGATGTCGGCCTTCCCCGCGATCTCCTCGTGGACCTCCCGGTGGAGGGCGGCCTCCCGCGACTCGTCGCTGGGTTCGACGCCGCCGCCGGGGAGCACCCAGTACTCGGGGATGTCGGGCTTGGTGCGGCGGATGACCAGCATCGTGTCGTCAGCGGTGACGAGGACGGCGCGGACGCGTTCCTTCATTTCGGTCTCTCTCCTTGCTTGTTGGCGGTCTCAGTGCAGCAGCCAGCCGCCGTCGACGTGGACGGATTGCCCAGTGATGAACGACGCGGAGGGGCCCACGAGGAACGCCACCAGCGCCGCGACGTCTTGGGGCCGGCCACGGCGAGGGACGCACTGGCGCTTGATCTGGTCCTCCGGACGGGCACGGTGCTGGGTGGGGATGGTGTTCTCGGCATCGACCTGGATGGCGCCGGGCATGACCGTGTTGACGCAGACACCTTACGGTCCCAGTTCGCGGGCGAGGGAGCGGGGCAGGCCCAGCAACCCGGCCTTCGCGGTGCTGTACGCGACGAGGTTCGTACGGCCGGCGCGGGCGTTGACGCTGCCGATGTTCACGATGCGGCCCCAGCGGCGTTCGATCATGCCGGGGGTGACCGCGTGGCAGGTGCGATAGTGCGCGGTGAGGTTGACGTCAAGGGACAGTTCCAGCCGCGGCCCGTCGTTGCCGATGACTTCGTGGGCGATGGAGGCGATCTTGTCCGCACCACGTGCGCTCTTGACGACGTCGCGGTCGGCCACGTCCTGGGCCCCGGCGGTGCCCCGCCGTGTGCGGGTGGCATCCGAGACTTCCGGACAGGCGATGGTGAGCTGGGATCCGAGCATCCTGGTGAGTTCGGCGGTGGAGTCGAAGTCGTGCAGCGACACGGCGGTGCGGGCAAGGGGACGGGGCTTTTGTGGGTTTATGGCGGGAGGGGGCTCCTCCGGGCTGTCCGCGGGTGGACGGCCCGGAGGGGTTGGTGTGGTCAGTTGCGGGTGGTGCCGGTGGGTGCGGCGACGGTGATGGCGGTCGCCTGGGCGGGGAGGTTCACCGTGGCCGCGTCATTTCACTGCACCCCAAAAACGCGTGACGCGAGTGCGGGAGAGGCGGCAACAACCAAAAAATCTGGCCTGGCTGGCGTTGTGCCCGGACTATTACCGGGCATCGCAGCATCAGTCGCACGGCCGGGGCTATCGTCTGCGTTCGACATAGAGGGAGGGGAGTGTCCACGTGTGGGACCTCGGGGAAGGCGATCCGGCGAAGATCGGTTCGTTCCGGCTCGTTGCGCGGCTCGGCAGCGGTGGGATGGGAACGGTCTACCTCGCCACGCAGGAGGGGTCGGACGGCCACGTGGCAGTCAAGACGATCAGAAATGAGTATGCGCTGGAGGAGGGCTTCCGGCGCCGGTTCACTCGGGAGGCGACGGCGGCGAGTTCGGTCAGGAGCCCGTACACGGTCCGCGTGGTCGGCTTCGACACCCAGGCACGCGAGCCTTGGCTCGCCACGGAATACGTCGAGGGTCTGTCACTGCGCGACCACGTGCAGCGGCACGGCCCCCTGGAATTGCACGCCGCGGTGGATCTCGCCCTCGGTCTTTCGTTCGGCCTGGCGTCCATCCACAAGGCGGGCCTGGTACACCGCGATCTCAAGCCCGCAAACGTGCTCCTCACGGACAGTGGCCCCAAGATCATCGACTTCGGACTCGCGTATGCCGCGGACTTCAGCCACGCCACCCAGTCCGGGGCGGTTCTGGGCACCCCGGGCTACTTTTCCCCGGAGCAGGTACAGGGACGGCAGGTCAGCGCGGCCTCGGATGTATTCGCCCTCGGCGCCGTCCTGACGTTCGCCTCGTCGGGCGACCACGCCTTCCCGGGCGTCACCCCTCTCACCGCCCAGTACCACGTCGTCCATGAGGAGCCGCTTCTCTCCGACGTGTCCGAAGAACTGCGGGACCTGATCGCCGCGTGTATGCAGAAGGACCCGCACGAGCGGCCGCCCCTGAGCGACGTCCTCGCCTACCTGACCTCCCTGCGCTCCTACGGACACAAGAAGACCCCGATGGCGTTCCGCAGATCGCCCCTGGCGGGTCTGAGCGGAACGGGCGCTGCCGACAGGCCCGCCACCGCCGTTCCCACCCCGGCCCACCGAATCCACCCGGGCAGGTGGGCCGTCTTCGCCGTGTCGGGCGTAGCCCTGCTGGCCACCGGAGCGGCCGCCGGCGTCTGGATGTTACCGGGCCACGCCCGGCCGGATTCCTCAGCCGTCGCCACACTCACCGCCTCGGCACCTGCTGCGTCCGCCCCTTCCACCAGTCCGCCGGACAACACGCCGAACACCGTCCCGGCGGTGGAGGGGCCGGTGTCGCGGGCTGACCCGCACGCCGAGACCCTGCGCAGCTCTCTCGAATTCGACCCGATGACAGAGAAGTGCGCCGTGGACGGCGGCATCGGCGTGGGGGTGGACACCACCGCGCCAGGCTTCAGCATCTCGGTGAAGCCCCTGGCCTACCGCAACGGTGATGTCTCCCAAGCCGTCGTCAATGTCAGCGTCCCTCCTAAAGCGGCTGACGACCAAGAGCGGCCTGTGGTCCATGTGAGGCTCCCCAAGGGGGAGGACATCTCCCTCACGGTGCCCGAAGGGAAGAGCACCTGGTCCTTCCGTTGGCCCGACATCCTGAGGACGGCACCTAGGACCGAAATGCCGCGCTCCTACGAGGAGATGCAGCCGGTGGCACTCGCCGGCCCGTACACGATCACGATCGTCCACTTCACGATCGTGGCGTGCGGCGGTTTCGCCGGTGACCCCCGTGGCGCGGCCCCCTTGCCGTAACAGCCTCACCTCCGGCCAGCAGCTCCGCCTCAAGCACATCCTGACCCGCTGCCCGGAACTCCGAGGAACCTCGACGGCTGCCTCCTGCTGAGATGGATCAAGGCCGCCGAGGGCGGCGACTTTCCACCTCTACGCAGCTTTCAGGCGGTCTTGGCCCGGCGGGCCACGAACTTGCCCAGTTCCCACACCAGCAGGAGCGCGACGGCGGCCAGCAGCGCCCAGCCGAACTGCCGTGCGTCGATCTCGGTGGTCCCGAGGATGCGCTGGAAGCCGTCCATCTGGGTCACCAGCACGGAGAGCACGAACTGGGCCAGGGCGACCCAGTTCATCTGCTTGCTGTCGAACGTGGAGGCCGTCAGCACGGATTCCGTCTCGCTGCGGCATTCGAAGGCGGCCACGATCAGGCAGAGCGAGAAGGCCGTGAACGCGATCGACTGGCCCGTCGCGACGCTGTCGTAGCGGGCCCGGCCGAGCTGGATCAGCCCGAGCAGGAGGATGGTGATCGCCATCCCGCCCAGCCCGACCGTGACCAGCACGGGCCGCGTGAGCACCGACTCCCCGCGCGGACGCGGCCTGCGCCACATGAGGCCGGCGCTCTCCCGGTCGAAGCCGAGCGCGAAGCCGAACGAGGCGTTGACGACGAAGTGGATCCACAGCACCTGCGGCGGGGTGAAGGGCTCCCCGGCGGCGATGTTGAAGACGGTGGCCCCGAGGAAGGTCAGTACGAACGTGACCAGCAGCAGCAGTACGAACCGGATGTACTTGGTGAGGTTGTCGTAGATCGTCCGGCCTTGCTCCACGGCGTAGACGATGGTGGCGAAGTTGTCGTCGGAGAGGATCATGCGGCCGGCGTTCTTCGCCACGTCCGTGCCGCTGCCCATGGCGATGCCGATGTCCGCGGCCTTGATGGCGGGGGCGTCGTTGACACCGTCCCCGGTCATCGCCACGACCTCGCCCTTCTTCTTGAGCGTGTTCGCGAGCAGTACCTTGTGCTCCGGCGCGACCCGCCCCACCACGCCGATCCCCTCGATGCGGGAGAGCTGCTCGTCCTCGCTCATGGCGGCGAAGTCGGCGCCGAGGACGGCCTCGCCGGGGATGCCGATCTGCCGGGCGATCGCCGCCCCGGTGGTGACGTCGTCCCCGGTCACCAGGCGGACCCGGATGTGCGCCGCCTGTGCGTCGGCCACCGCCGCCCTGGCCTCCTCGCGCGGCGGATCGACCATGCCGACGAGGCTGGTCATCCGCAGATCGGTGACGTACGAGAGGAGATCGCCCTCCGGATCGAAGCCGGCCGGATCCAGGTCTCGGGTGGCCGCCGCCATCACCCGGCGCCCCTCGCCGCCCATCCGCTCGCTCGCCGCCTCGGCGCGGGCGAGCAGATCGGTGTCCCAGGGGACGGTCTCGCCCGCCGCGAGCGCGGTCGCGGCCCGCTCCATCACCGCCGGGGCCGCCCCTTTGACGAAGCAGCGCACGACCTGCCGCCCGGAGGTGTCTGCCGCCGAGTGGAAGGTGGCCATCAGCTTGTACTCGGGATCGAACGGGAGGGTGGCGAGCCGCGGAAGGGCGTCCCTGGTGGCGTCGGTGTCCAGGCCGGCCTTGTGCGCGAGCACCAGCAGCGCGCCCTCGGTGGGATCGCCCACGACCTCGCCGCCCACCAGCTTCGCGTCGCTGGCCACCACGTACGGCAGGATCGCGTCCTCGATGCCCGCTGCGGCCCCGGCGGCATGGTGGATCTTCCCTTCGAGTCCGTAGCCCGTGCCCGACACGGTGTACCGGGCGGTGGGGCTCAGCACTTCGACGGCGGTCATCTGGTTCATCGTCAGGGTGCCGGTCTTGTCCGAGTTGATGGCCGACGTGAACGCCAGGGTCTCGACCGACGGCAGTTCCTTGACGATGGCGTGGCGCTTCGCCAGGTTCAGGCTCCCGACGGAGAGGATCGCCTGGGTCACCGTCGGCAGGGCCTCGGGGATGGCGGCGATGGCCAGCGAGACGGCGCTGACGAACAGGACGTCCCAGGCCTGGTCCCGCTGGCGCCCCAGGGCGAACATCACGATCATGGTGAGGCCCGCCGCGGCCGTGATCCACAGCGTCAGCCGGTCGAGCTCCTTGGTGAGCGGCGGCACCTCCTTCTCGGTGGCCGACAGCATTCCGGAGATCTTGCCGAGCTCGGTGTCCGCACCGGTCGCGGTGACGATCATGACACCGCTGCCGTGGGTGACCGGCGTGTTCATGAACGCCGTGTTGGTCTGGTCGCCGGGCGAGAGCCGGTCGCCCGCCAGCGGACCGGTGTCCTTCCCGGCGGGAACGCTCTCACCGGTGAGCGCCGACTCGTCGATCTGCAGTGCGCTGGCCTCGATGAGACGTCCGTCCGCCGGCACCTGGTCGCCGGCGGAGACGAGCACGACATCGCCGTCGACGAGCTGCTCGGCGGGGATCTCGGCCTCCGTACCGTCCCTGCGCACCCTCGCCGTCGCCTTCATCATCGACTTCAGCGCGTTCATGGCGCTCTCGGCCTTGCCCTCCTGACGCAGGCCCACGACCGCGTTCAGCAGCGTCAGCACGACGAGCAGGATCGCGGTGGTCCACTCCTGGATGACCATCGAGACGATCGCCGCGGCCACGAGGACGATCTGCATGTAGCTGCGGTACTGCGCGAGGAACCGCCGCCACGCCGGCGTCCGCTCCTCCTCGGGCAGCGCGTTCGGGCCGTGCGCGGACAACAGCTCCGCGGCCCGCGCCGAGGACAGACCGGCCGCGGGATCGACGCCGAGCGCCGCCACGACCTCCTCGGGAGAGCGCGTGTACCAGCAGTCCCCGGCAGCCCGGGGCTGCTCCGCCGCGGAATCCGACCGTGCCGTCATGGTGGTGCCTCCGATCCGGGGCCGCGGACGCGTCCCGACCGGCCGCGCGCCGCCCGAGGGCCGCTAGCCACGCTTCTTCTTCGGCTTGCTCCTCGGCTTGCCGTGCCGGGCAGCGTACGGATCGGCCGGGGCGCCGGCGGGCGCCTCCTTCTCCAGCGCCCGTTTGGTGACGAGCAGGTCCTTGCGGGCCTCTTGCCCCACCTCGGGGTACTGAGGATCGATGTCCATCAGGGTGTGAGCGAGGACCGCCCCCGCGCACAGCCGCGCGAACCACTTCCGGTCCGCCGGTACGACGTACCACGGCGCCCACTTCGTACTCGTGGCCGACAGCATCTCGGAGAACGCATGCTGGTAGTCGTCCCATCGGCGCCGCTCCCGGACGTCCGCCGCCGAGAACTTCCAGTTCTTCTCCGGCCGGTCGATCCGCTTCAGGAAGCGGGTGCGCTGCTCCTCCTTGGACAGGTTCAGGAAGATCTTCACCACCTTGAACCCGTTGTCCGTGAGGTAGCGCTCCCAGCGGTTGATCTCCCGGTATCGGCGGTCCCAGATGCCCTCCCCGAGCGTGCCGTCCGGCAGCTTCTGGCGCAGGAGGACCTCGGGGTGGACCCGTACGACGAGGACCTCCTCGTAGTGCGAGCGGTTGAAGATGGCGATCTCGCCGCGCGCGGGCAGCCGCCGGGCGTAACGCCACAGGTAGTCGTGGTCGAGCTCCTCGGAGGACGGCACCTTGAAGCTGCTGACCCGGACGCCCTGGGGGTTGACGCCGCTCATCACGTGCCGGATCGTCCCGTCCTTGCCCCCGGCGTCGAGCGCCTGCAGACAGAGCAGTACGCCGTACGTGTCCTGTGCGGCGAGCCGCTCCTGATGCTCGGCCAGCAACGACACCCCGGTCCGCAGCAGCTCCATCCCCTCGCGCTTCTGCAGACCGGCCTTGTAGCGGGGGTCGAAGTCCCGGTCCAGGCGCACCTTCGACCCCGGTCGTACCCGTAGCGGCTCGATGAAATCCGCGATGCGTTCGGCTCTCTCGTCGGACATCAGCGCTCGCCCCTTCCCCGGCCCCCGGCGGTCACGGCCCGGCCCCCACTGTGTCCGAGGTGCTCCCGGTGGCGGCGGCGAGCGCCCTCCGGGAGCGGCGTTCGGCCAGGATCGGGACGTACTTCCTGACCCTGGCCTGCCGGAACGCGTCGTAACCGGCCTCGACCGTCGCCTCCACGGTGTCCGCGTCGACCGACGGGTAGGCCTCCTTCAGCCGAGCCACAGTCGTCCGGACGAACGCGAGCTCCTCCGGGGTGGGTGACCACTCTTCCGTGGTCCGCGCCCCGGGATCTTCCATGGCGGGTGAGGTCCCGGTCCGGTCCGCGCCCTGGAGCGTTGCAGGTGCCATATACCACGACCTTCGGACCGCCGGTCCGCGCATGCCGACATCGGCTGAGGGTGTTCGTCACGGTGATTCTCCGCCAAACAGGACAAGATCGCCCATTGAGCCGCCCCACCGCCCGCTGGACCGACACACGTCTCTCGATCACGACCGATGAGACGAAACCAGGCGAGCGTGTTCGGCGTCGGCGAGCGCCCGGTGATCTTTCCGCGAACCCCGGCGGAGCCTGGACCGGTGTGCTGGTGAGCTCGTGCCCGTCACGTCGGTACACCGGGCCGGTGCGCTGTTGTCCGCAAGCCCCGTCCACGCGGCTGGCCTCTTCCCGCGCGCAGCGGAGGCGTGCACGGCCCTCACCTCGGTGAAGGGAGACCCCGGCGCTGTCCGTCAACCCGACGCGGCAATGCGGCAGGAGTACGGCCCGGTCACGGCAACCGCTGAAGGCGACTGGGCAAGGAAGCCCGTGAAGTGGCACGAGACTCGGCGGAAGTCCGTGTGTGGCGCTGCCTCATACCTGTTTTTGAACCGAAGCGGGCCGGCTCCCCCGGACTCGGGCACGGGCTCGCCGCGGCCTGAGCGTGAGCCGGCGTGGTTGACCATCCCGTGCCGGTCAGCGCTGACGACGAGCTGCGAAAACCTGTTGGACCGGATGGCCGGGCGATGCCACAGTCTGGCTGTGATCACGACCAGAGGCCATTCCGTAGCTGCTTCGTTGGCCGACGGCCTCGCCCTGCGAGAGGCGAGGCCCGCAGATCTTGACCAGATCGGCGCGCTGCTGTCCGAGCGCGGTGAGCCCGACGACGCTATCGACCACCGGCTGGTGGTCACCGACCCCGATGCGGGCTTGTCCGCCTGTGCCGTGGTTGTCGACGGCGACCGGGTCGTGTCCACGGCGACGCTCCTCGACGAGGAGGTGTATATCGGAGGCGTCCGCCTGCCCGCCGGCCAGGTAGAACTGGTCGCCACCGAGAGCGGATACGAGGGACGCGGGCTCGTAAGGGCGCTCATGCACTGGGCTCACGAGCGTTCTGCCGCCCGCGGCCACCTCGTCCAGGCGATGATCGGAATCCCGTACTTCTACCGGCTGTTCGGCTATGAGTACGCCGTCGACATACCGCAGGCGCTGAACGTGAACGCCTTGCCGCCCGGCGACGCAAAGGCCACGCTCCGTGCCGCCCGGCCTTCCGACATCCCCTCCATGGCTGCCCTGCAAGCCTCGGCCCAGAGCGGGTTCGATGTGACCATGCCGCACTCGGCGGCGTGCTGGCGATGGCTCCTGGACCACGAGTCGAGCAACCTCTGGGTTCTCGAACATGCCGGCACGGTCATTGCCACCGCGCGCACCACGCCTCCCGGTGAGGAGATTCTCCTGGCCGAGGCCGCGGCACGCGACGAGGCGGCGGCACGGGACCTCCTGAGCGGCGTTGCCGCCCTCGCACCCGGCGACCGGATACGGATCGTCCATCGGGCAGGCACCGTGACAGGCAACGCGTGGCAGGAGTTCATCGACCACGAACCGCGCCGGAGTGCGGAGCAGTACTACATCCGCATCCCGGATGTCGCAGCGCTGCTCGACAGGCTGCGTCCGCTGTTCTGGCAGCGCCTGACCACCGCCGGGATCGACCGCACCGGCCGAGACATCGTCATCTCTACCTTCGGCGCCCACTACCGGATTCCGGTTCTCGCCAACGGGCTCGGTGAGGTCGTCACCGGCGGCGCGATGCAGTCGCCGGGAGCCGTGGGAGGCGCCGGGCTGGCGCCCGACTATCTGGCCGCCCTGCTCTTCGGCCCACATGGAATCGAGGGGCTGACCCGGATCCGCCCCGATGTCTACGCCGCGGACGAAGAGCTGTTCCAGGTGCTTTTCCCCCCACTCACCGCCGACGTACTCAGCTACTACCTGCCGTACTAATCGGCTCAACCGGCGTGACGCGGAGCCGGTCGCTGGCGTTGAATGCCTGACACGTGCCAGCCGACCCACCGCCCGGGCCGGTATCCGTGTCACGGTCCTGCCACCTCGCCCGGCGGCAGGACTGTCGCCATTTTCCCAACGGTACAGCCGCCGGCACTCAGCCCATGGCTGCCGCCAGGTCCCGTCGTCAAAGCGATCTTGTGTTGTGGATCATGGAGTCGTGATGCGTCGCCATGAACTGTCCAATGCCGATTGGGAACGCGCGCAGGCGGTGCTGCCCCGTCCTGTTGTCGGGCGGCTGCGGCTGTACGACCGGAGGGTCCTGAACGGGATCGTGTGGAAGTTTCGCACCGGGGTGGCATGGCGTGACGTGCCCGAGCGCTACGGGTCATGGGCCGGCCTCCACACGCGTTACCGCCGGTGGGCCGCGGACGAGACCTTCGAGCGGATGCTCCGGGCCGCGCAGTCGCAAGCGAACGCCGCAGGGGACATCGCGTGGCTGGTGTTGGTCGACTTCAGCATCGTCCGCGCCCACCAGCACTCGGCCGGCGCCTGAAAAGAGGGCTCCGCAGCCCGGCACTTGGCCGGTCCCGCGGCGGGCTGACCAGCAAAACCACCTGGCCTGCCACGCCGCGGCATCGCCCGTACCACTCCCGTGCGGTCTGATCAGGTTCGCAACCGTGCCCGGCGAGGCAGCCGAGGCGGCCACCCGCCAGCCTTCGACAAGCAGGTCTGCAAGCACCGCAACGTCATGGAACGGTGCTTCAACCGCCTCAAGCAGTGGCGAGGCATCGCCACCCGGTACGACAAGATCGCCGGTCCTACCAAGCCGCCGTCACCCTCGCCTCGCTCCCGATGTGGGCGTGACACTTTGACGACAACTCCTAGCGCGGCGAGACGACCGCATCGGATCCACGCGCCCGATCCTGCCGCTCAGTCCGCGCACTGTCGTCGCACCACCCGGTCCACGCGTTTCCGCGCCTCCGCCAGTTCCCCGAGACCGTGGTGGGACCGCAGGTGCAGCGCCCGGCGGTAGTAGGCCTCGGCCTCGCTGCCCAGGCGGCCGCGCCGCTCGTGCAGGGCGCCTCGGTAGGACAGGACCACCGTCTCCTCCTCGGGGAGGCTGGTCAACAAGGCGGCGTTCAGGGCCTCTTTGGCCATCTCGTCCGCGCTGAACCCGGCGGCCCCGGGGGCGCGACGCGTGGCGGGCGAGTGTTTCCTCGAAGGGGACGTCGAGGCAGAGGAGAGAAGGTCGGCGGAGATGACGGACTTCCCGGACCTCGCGTTGCCCCGCCGGACGATCAGCTGAGCGTCCAAGGTCAACATTCCAGGTAGGCGACGGTCCCGGTACGCCGGGCCTCGTCCACGGCGCCGAGGCGGGCGAAGTTGACCGGCGTCATGATCCCCTCCCATTCCCGGACCGTCTGCACCCGGAATTCGGTGTGCTCGGCGGGGTCCAGGATGATGCCGGCGATCTCGTCGTCGGTGAGGGTGCCGCCGTCGAAGATGAAGCCGACGTGGTTCGTGGGCCAGTCGTGTCCGCGCCGGCTGATGAACTGCACGCCGAGGAGCTTCTTCTCGCCCTCGAAAGCGATGCCGGTCTCCTCCAGGCACTCCCGCACCGCGCACTCCCACGGCGTCTCCCCGTGGTCCATGTTCCCGCCTGGCCATTGCCAGGTCTCGGTGTTGTAGGCGGCCTTGAGCTGGACGGGCCTGCCTCGGTTGTCGGTGAAATACAGGCAGGCGTACGAGGTCGCGCGGGCGATGGTCTCGACGTACTCCTCGGGCGGGAGCCAGGTGTTCGTCATGGCTTTCGGTGCCTTCCTGTTCCTTTGCCGAGCCGGGGTGTGTGGCCGGGAACCTGGGCGGCTTCCGCTGCGGCGGACGGGTTGAGGATGCGGCAGGCGGCGGGGTAGCCGTCTACCACGGTAACGGCGGCCCACTGGAATCCGTCCCACTCCAGGATCAGGCGCGGTGCGTCGGGGTCGAGATGGGCGGCCCGCTGGGGGCCGGGGCCGAGCGTGATGGCCTTGAGCTCTCCGGGCTTGCGCAGGCGTCCGTCACGGCGCGCGGCCCAGTGGTGGAGCGGTTCGTCTTCCGGGTTCATCGGCGTACCTCCGTCGAGCAGGTGCAGCACCCTACCGGCCGCGGTCCGCACGTCGTCGCCATGCTTCAGGGGCTCAGAGCCGGGGCACCGTCTTGCAGGGTGCGGGTGGGTCAGAGGGCCTTCGCGGTCAGCAGCAGAGTGCCGAGGGAAGCGTCCAGGGCGGTGACGACCGCGGCCTGGATTTCGGTGAAGCCGTGGTGCTTGAGGAGGAATCCGTGGGCTGCTCCGGCCTGCGACGGCACGAGTACGCACAGCCGGCTCTGGTAGGTCCGGGCCCGGCAGCCCCAACCTGGCGAGAGCGGGAGGACCTTGCCGCGTCACGTCCGGCCTGGACGCAATGGGCCCGGTCCCCTCGTCACACTATCCTGCCGTATGACGCCGGGATCGACTCGCCCTGCCACAGCCAGACATCCACATCCCTGCCCGCCCCCTGCCGACCGAACCGGAAGCCAGATGAAGCTCCTCGACAGCAGTATCTGGGACGACGCACTGGTGCGACTCCTCGAAGACGTCTACACCTTCGCGATGACCGGGCCACGGCTGCACGAGGACTGGGCGCAGGACGTCCTGGCCGTCATGCGCAGGGCGGTCGCCGACCCCCGGGGCTGGCGGGTACTGGAGTGGCAGATCGACAAAGAGGGGCGCGAGAACGGCCATCCCTCCCACCCGTTCCTGCCGCTTACGGCGGAGGAGGGGCGCGCCCGGACCCACCCCGTCGCACCCCGCGCCGCCGACGAGCTGCTCGCCTCGCTGGCCCAGGAGTGGTTCTTCGAACCCTCCCCCGTCCGGTCTCGGGCGAACCGGGACGAGGTGCTGGCCGACGCCCGGACCGTGCTCGGCCGGTACGGTCCCCACGCCGTCTTCCGGACCTCGTCCGACCTGGCCAAGGCCGCCGACTCGCCAGACTTCCTGGCTCACGAACTCGCCGGCGGCCGCGCCTTCACCGGCTACATGATGGACCTCGGCCTGATCGCAGTGAGCGCAGACGAGGTCGGGGTCTTCTGGTCATTCAACGCGCTCTAACAAAGGCGAAACAGCCCCACACACCCCACCTGACCCCGGCTGGCGAGGCGAAATCCGAGCGTGTGCGGGCCGCTCCGCCGAAGGCCGGGTGACCACTCACTCGATGAAGAGGCTCAGACCGTGCCCGATCGCGATCTGGCCGGGGAGGATCGCGTGTACCACCCGGCCGTCGCAGTTCGGGCCGGACCACACAAAGCCCACTCCGTCCGTGAAGTTGGCGACCTCTGACGGGGCGAAGTCCCCCAGCGGGAAGCAGCCGCTCGGGTCGTGGTGCGGCGCGCGGTCGATGAACAGGACCCCCTGGGCCGCCTGGGCCGTACCGGGGGCCGCCAGCGCCAGGACCGCGGCCGCCGCGCACGCCCCCCATACCTTCGCCACACGTCGTGTCACTCGCATCGCTCGTCCGCCTTCCGACCGTTCCACCAGCTGTCATCGCCGATAGTAGGCATGTGTGACTCACCGTGACACGGCGTGTGGTGGTGAAAAAGGAGCGCGTGGGGCGTATGCGCACTCGGGTCCCGGCCCGTACCGGGACGTTCAGGGTGGCGAACCCGACACGGGTGAACGCACTGACGCAGCAGGCACCGCCCCGGTCGGACGCCACCACCAGCCTGCCGAACGCCGGCCCGGCGCAGCGCAGCCGTACGGATCAGGCGGCGCCGGGGCGGTAGACGCGCACCGTGCGCTGCACGACGGCGAGACGGCCGCCCGCCTGGATCATCCTGCGGGTGCCTCCGTGGCGGTAGCGGAGATAGGTGATGGCGACCAGGGGGCTGCCGGTCAGGACCTGGTCCCCGACGCGCAGTTCGGTGGGCGAGACGTCCGCCGGCATCCGCCCGCCGGGATGCGTACGCCGTCCCGGGCTTCGTCTGCGTCCCGGGCGGCCGGCTGCGGTCCGGCCGGCTCGCAGGCGACGGTACGGGCGATCCACCGGAAGCCGGCCTCATCTGCCGGGCGCACCACGAGTGGGGAGGGGTAGAGGCCGACGAGGTGGCCGTGCGCCTGACGGAAGCCCGTCATCAGCCCGACGCGGTGCCTGGGTGGCCAGCGGTGGACTGCCACCCCATGCGCCGATGACGAGGGAGACGGCTTCTGCCGCTCCCCACAGCGCTCAAGACCTGCTTTCGGCTGCCGTGGGGCCAGGCCACGCACGACACGGTCGGCGACCGGTTGACCGGCCGAACCATCAAGCTCCCGATCCGCTCGGCCTCTCGGCGGCGGATGCGGAGGCGGAGGCGGAGGCGGTGTCCTCGGCGTAGTAGCGCCGCAGAAGTTCCCGCTCGGCGTCCCGGTGCGGGAACATGAAGAAGATCAGCAGCGCACCCAGGGCGATCGCGGCCAGGCCGACGGTGTACGCCCAGTCGTCGCCGTGGAGGAACGACTGGCGTGCTGCCGCGACGATCCGGTCGGCGTACTGGGGGTGCTGCTGGGCGACCTGCCCGGCGGAGGCGAAGGACTTCGTCAGCTCGCTCTGGACCTGGTCCGACACGTCCTTGCTCTCGGGGGAAGCGGCGATCGCCGCGCTGAAGGCCGAGGCATAGCCGGCGGTGAGGAGCAGGCCCATGATGGACTGCATGATGGCGCCCCCGAGGTCCCGTTGCAGGTCGGCGGTGCCTGAGGCCATGCCGGCTCGCCGCACGGGCACCGATCCGGTCAGCGAGTGGGATGCGGGCGTCCCGGCGAGGCCGGCGCCGATACCGATGAGTACGTAGGCGAAGCCGATCTGCCAGTAGCTGCTGTCCTCGCCCCAGAACAGCAGCATCCAGGCGAAGGCGAGGAAGAGGAACGCGTAACCGACCAGCAGGGTCGTGCGGGCGCCGCGTGTCTCGACCAGCTTCGCGGACCGTGGTGCCACGAGCACCATCATCACGACGAGGGGGAGGATGGCGGCGCCGGCTTCGACGGGGTTGTACTCGAGCACGTTCTGCAGGTACTGCTGGCTGACGAACGCCGACCCCATCATGGAGCCGTACACGATGATTCCCGCGCATGCGGCGACCCAGAACGTGCGCCGGCCGGCGATGTGGAGGTCGTACAGCGGGTTGGGAGCCCGGCGCTGACGCCAGAAGAAACCTGCTCCGGCGGCCAGGGCGATCACGGCGAGGCCGACGACCAGTGCCTCCTGGCCGGGGACGGCGGCGAAATTGATCGCCAGCACCAGTCCCGCAATCAGGAGGACGGACAGGATGCCGCCGAGGTTGTCCACCGGTTCGGCCGACTCGTTGGCGTGCGCGGGGACGAACAGCAGGGCCATGACCAGCGCGACCACGGCGAGGGGCAGGGTGACCAGGAACACCGACCCCCAGTAGAAGCGTTCGAGCAGCGCGCCCGCGATCACCGGCCCGAGCATGGAGATGCCGCCGCCCAGGGCCGACCACAGCGCGATCGACTTCGTCCGCCCCGGCCCCGCCCACAGGGCGGTGATCAGCGCCAGGGTGGTCGGGTAGGCCATGCCGGCCGAGAGCCCGCCGAGGATCCTGGCCCCCACGAGGACGGTGTCGTTCGGCGCGTACGCGGCGAGCAGGCAGGCGGGGACGGACAGAGCGATGCCGAGGAGCAGCAGCAGCTTGCGCCCGTGATGGTCGCCGACCGCACCCAGATAGAGCACCGATGCGGCCAGTCCGAGGGAGTACCCCACGGCGATCAGGTTCAGCGCGGTCTGGGAGGAGTCGAACGCCTTCCCGATCGCGGGCAGCGCCACATTGGCCACCGACAGGTTCAAGTTGGCCACCGCGGCAACGGCGATCAGGGACGCCAGAACCAGCGACGCCCGTGCCGGCGCCTCACGCGGAACATCGATGCGAGGCGAGCCGCTTTTCGACATGGAACCTCCGGGGCGAAGTTGGGCTTGGTGAGAGTCTTGTCTGATCCACCGTGCCGCGCATCGCCCCATTGGGATGACACGCCCACCGTGGCTGACGCGGTGGAGCGGATCCGGCACCGCCACGCGGAGGTCAACGAGCTCGCCGTCACTGGCCTGTCGCTCAACGACATCGGTCGCCGTCTGCAGCTGGACCGCAAGACGGTCCGGCGCTACCGGAACAGGACCTCGCAGGGCTTCCCGCCTCGGCGCAGGACCACGGGTACGGCGTCCTCGACCCGATCATCGAGCACGTGCAGCACCGCTTCCAGGCGGGCTGCACCAGCTCGATGCAGCTCTATCGCGAGTTGCTCGCACTCGGCTGCACCGGCGGATACCACGTTGTGAACCGCTATGTGATGGCCATTCGGGAGGGCACCGCGGTTCCATCCGGTCTTAGTTTGCTTCGTTCTCGGTGGCGGCGATGGTCTGGCGCAGAAGGTGGCGCGCGGTGTCCAGGTCGGCGGCACGCTGATCGAGGACGTTCAGCTGGTCGCGGAGGCTGGTGAGGACGCCGGGGCAGGGGCGCAGTGCCGCCTCGTCAAAGGTGCAGGGCAGGATCTGGCGGATGATGCGGGTGGGCAGTCCGGCGGCCAGCAGGGCACGGATGCGCCGCACCGTCTCCACCGTCGGGTTGTCGTACTCGCGATAGCCGTTGGTGCGGCGCTCTGAGTGGATCAGCTCCATCCGCTCGTAGTAGCGCAACAGCCGCTCGCTGACTCCTGCGCGACGCGACAGCTCACCGATCAGCACTGACCAGCTCCTTCCAGCTTGACCTTGCCACCGTGTCAGGGAGCAACAGTGCACTGGTCGGCCGTATTCCGGGTCGATCGTCAAGGATGGAGTGACCATTGATCATCGATGCACACGGCCACGTCCACGACCCGGTCGAGGCACATGTGGGGCTGCTCGACGAGGCCGGGGTGGACCGTGCCGTGCTGTTCGCCACCCGCCCACATCCGGAGCGGGCTGGTGACCTTGCCTCGCTGCGGCGGGAGATGGCGATCCTGGACGAGGCCATCGGGGGTCGGGCCGGCACGGCCGAGGGCTATCGCGACGCGTGGCAGGAACTGGACGCCGCACTCGCCGCACGGCCGGAGCGGTTCATCGGCTTCCTGTCAGTACCGCTGGACCTGGAGCCAGAGCAGATTGCCGCGATCGTGGAACGCGACGTCGTGGGGCGTGGGCTGCACGGGATCGGTGAGCTGACGCCGCCGCCCGGACGGGCAGGGGTGATCGAACCGGTGCTCCGGGCGGCGTCCGATCATGGCGGGCTGCCCGTGGTCGTGCACGGATCCGCTCCGACCACGGCGGACGATCTGGTAACCCTGTCGGCGCTCGCCGACCGGTATCCGGGGGTTCCGCTGGTGGTCAGTCAGCTCGGAGGGCTGAACTGGATGCAGGCGGTCGAGCTGGTCCGGGACACCCCGAACATGTACCTGGAGCTGTCCACCGCCAACATCGTTTTCGCGGTCCGGCTGGCCATCAAGGAGATCCCGGACCGGACCCTGTTCGGCTCGGACGCCCCGTACGGCGACCCGGTCTTGGCCCGGGCGATGGTGGAGCGGGTCACCAGTCCGGGCGAGATACGCGACCGGGTGCTCGGTGGGACCATCGCCGCATTGGTAGGGCTTGCCTGAGGCAGGCCCGGCGTCCCCAATCCGCCTGCCGCCGGCTCCGAGTCCCTGTCCACGACAGGGGCCAGGGGAGCTCAGACGGCAGCGCGGCGGCGGCCGGGCCTGGACGGGGGGCATCCTTCTGCCGTACTCGTCACGGAAGCGCGGTCAGAACCTTCCAGTTGGCCAGTTGGTCTGTGCGTGACCGCCGCCGAGCCGCACAGCTTGGCACGGCAGAGAGAGTTGCGAGCCGCCGCCGAGGCTCGCGCCATCCCGCCCCGCCCAGCACAAAGGCGGCGCTCCCGGCGCCAAAGACCGCACACCGCCGCAACCCGCGGAACACCCGCAGCGCCGAACGTCTCATCAGTGAAGCCCGCACGCACACCCCCTGAGCATGAGGATCGATCCGTACGCGGGTCAGGCGCTGTGGGGGCGTGCGTGCGGGCCGTCGTGCTTACCGCTACCTGGCGCCTACGACGGCCGTCACCTGTGCGTCATCACGCCGGCGCCGGCACGTCCCAGCGCTGCCAGGCCACTTCGGCGCAGTTGCGTACGTTGATCCCCGCGTGCTCGCTCGGGTCTCCGTTGTTCTGGATGGAAAGGCATTGGCCGTTCACCTGGGTGATCAGGTGACTGTTCGCGACGTCCCAGCGCTGGTTCGCCTGACCGTGGCAGTCGCCCACCACCTGTGCCGGAGCGTCGGGCTCGCCGTTGCGTACGTCGAGGCAGTGCAGCTCCGCCCGGTTGCGCAGCGTGCGGCCCTGCCAGAACCAGAGCTGGCTGCCCGTGCCGCGGCAGTTCTGCACCTCGACGTTGTCTTCGTTGGAGGCCAGGCACTTGCCATGGAGACCACTGCGGATCTCGAAGTCACCGGCACGGGAGACGGCGGGCAGGGGCGAGTGGCTGCCGCCCGCGGCCTGGGAGGACGGCGCGGCGGTGAGCAGCGGCAGAGCGGTCAGGGCCAGCGCGGGAAGAGCCCGCATCAAGTTCTTGATCACGTACACGGGTGTAGCGGAACGGGCAGGGAGACCAACAGGTTCACGGGCCGTAACTCACCCGACTGGGTGGGCGAGTTCACCAAGGGAAACGAAACCGCTCGCATCGGCATGCTTCCCGGGCGCGCACCCCAGCGCTGTTGCAACTCGGTGACAGCGCGTCCTCGCCCCGACAGGGGTGTCATGCACGTCCCGGCTAAGCCAGTCAGCCGGTGGGGACGGTAGACGCGTACCGTGCGCTGCACGACGGTGCCGTTGCGCAGGATCATCGTGCGGGTCCCGCCGTGGCGGTAACGCAGATCGGCGGTGGCCACCAGGCACAAGCCGACCCGTGCCGGCTCTCTCACCCCCGCGGACGGCAGCGCGCCATCGACCTCGCAGGAAGCCATCGTCCGGTACTCCCGTCAGCGGCCTGGCGGAGCCGTCTGCGGTCCGGACAACTGAGCCGCGTTGGGCAGGGCCTCACGCCAGCGGCCGTGCTGCGGACCGAGTTCGCGTGCGGCTGGACCGGCACCCCGGATGCCGTCGACCAGCTGTCGGGGAGCTTCGTTCGAAGGGTTCGGTCGACGACTCTCATCAGGCTCGGACCGCCGATGCCGACGTCGTGCTCGTGAGCCGCTCGAAGGAGTGATCCGGCAGCTCACCCGGCAGTCCGATCCCGCTCTCGCCCGCCTCGTGGATCGCCTTCCGCAGCCGCGCCAGCCGCACCCACCAGTCCCGGTCCGCCTTCTCCCGCACCGAGGACCACCGAGGCAGCACGGTGTCCGGCGCCGGTGGGGCAGGCCGTGGAAGGTACAGGTCCCGCCCGCCCGCCACACGTCGGCCCGCACGGAACGGCAGACACCCTCCTGTCGATCGCAAACCGCACAGCCGGTAAAGCGTTGACCCCTATGGAGTGAATCGCGCCAGAACCCCGTGACCCTTGGCCGGAACCCTCCATACGGTTGCCCCTCTTCACTCATCACCACAACTGGGGGGCCGGTGCGCAACCACCGACTCGTAATGACCGCTGCCTTCGTGGCAGCCGGTTTCGGCATCATCCCGGGCATCGCGCAGGCGGCGGATCCCGTACCCGTCGCGGCCGGAGTCGCCGAGGCGATCGCCGGGGCATCCACGTCCGAGGGCTTCCACAGCCCCGCGGATCGCACGATCCGTACCACCCTGCCCACCGCCACCGAGGGGAAGGCCAAGGCCAACTCCAAAACCGCTGCACCACAGAAGGCTCAGGCTGCGCCCACCGAGCAGGCCGCGCCCGCGCAGAACGCGGAGGCCGCACCGACCGAGCAGGCCGCACTCGACGCGGGGGCCAACCCGGCCCTCGCGGTCGATGTCAGCGGCACCAGCTACACCGCGCACGGGATCGAGCTCACCGCCCTGATCACGAGCGCCGACTTCGCGCTCGACATCGTCATCGACTGGGGCGACGGGAAGACCGACACGGTCACCGCCCGGGGCAACTACGAACTGCACCACTCGCACACGTACGACAAGTCCGGCGAGTACCAGGTGCAGGTCAAGGTGACCGACACGGCCAATGCCGTCCAGGCCACCAACGGCGGGGCGTTCCTCACCCCCGGCGCCGACTTCACCCCGCACACCCCGACCCGCCTCCTCGACACCCGCAACGGCACCGGAGCCGCGGTCGGCAAGGTCCCCGGGCAGGGCTCCGCCCGCGTCAAGGTGGCCGGCAACGCCTCCGTACCGGCGGGCGTCACCGCCGTCGCCCTCAACGTCACCGTCACGGAGACCGTCGACAGCGGCCACGTGACCGTGTGGCCCGGAGCCGGCTACGACCGCCCGAACACCTCGAACCTGAACTACACGGCCGGCCGGTCCGTCCCGAACATGGTGATCGTGCCAGTGGGCGAGGACGGGTACGTGGAGCTCTTCAACGGCGGCTGGCAGCCGGTCGACCTGATCGCCGACGTCACCGGCTACTTCACCCGGGCCTCGGCGAGCGGCTACACCTCGATGACGCCCGCCCGGTTCGTCGACACCCGAGAGGGCGTCGGCACGGCCCGCGGAAAGCTCGCCGCCCGCAGCGCGTTCACCACCCGCATCGGCGGACTGCAGGGGGTGCCCCAGAACATCAAGGCCGTGGCCCTGAACGTCACGGTCACCGAGCCCGAGGGGCCCGGCCACATGACCGCCTTTTCCGGCACCGGGCCGGTACCGACGGCGTCGAACCTGAACTTCGTACCCGGACAGACCGTGGCCAACGCCGTGATCGTCCCGGTGGCCGAGGACGGCACGATCAAGATCTTCAACGGGGCCTGGTCCCCGACCCACGTGGTCGTCGACGTCGTCGGCTACTACAGCCCGGACAGCAAGGCCGCCTTCCTGCCCTTCACCCCCTTCCGTACGCTCGACACCCGCGAGGAGGCGTACGGCTGGCCCGGCGGCAGGTTCCGGGCCCGGGAGTACATCACGCAGGGGTTCACGCCCGAGGCGGCGACAGGCGTCGAGGCCTACGTGCTGAACGCCACCGTCACCGAAACCCGCGGCACCGGATTCCTCTCGGTCGCCCCGAGCCCGTACGCGCTGCCGGCGGAGGGTGAACCCGCCGCACCGGCCGGACCGCGCCCCGTCTCCTCCACCCTCAACTGGACGACCGGCGACACGGTCCCGAACATGGTCCAGGCGAGCGACGGCGACCACGGCGTCATCACCTTCTGGAACCAGGGCCATGAGGACGCCGACCTGGTGCTCGACGTCTTCGGTGTCTACCAGACGAAGTGACCCCCGGGGTGGCGCGCCCGGGCACGCCCGGGCACGCCGCCCTCGCCGCCATGACGGCCTTGGGCACGGTGAAGCCCAACCGGCTCGCGGACACGGCCCGTTGCGCCGCGGCAGCAGGCGCGTACGTGACCCTCTGGACCGTACTCGCCGAGGTGCTACCGACCCTCCTGCCCTCGCTACGGGCCGCGGGCGAGGTCGTGGCTGTGGCCGCCTCCTGCGCCGAGCACTGCGGAGAGGTCCATGTCCATGAGCGCGGTAGCCACTCCGCCCAGGTTTGACCGAGGCCGGGACGGAGGGCATCGGACCGGCGCCTCAGCGGCTCATTGGCGGCCCTTCTCAGTGATCATGTTGATCAGACCCTGGGCGGTGTTGTGCTCGGAGTCGATCCCCGGGACCTCTCCACCTTCAAAGGTGACGGGCTCGGCGCTGCGGGGGAACATGGCCTGTTCGTACTCGGTGAGCGCGGCCTCGACATCCTCGGGGTGCGCGGCGAGGGCCTTGCCGAGTTCGGCGCCGTCGTACATGGCCAGGTTGGCGCCTTCGCCGTTCGGGGCCGCGAGGTGGGCGGCGTCGCCGAGCAGGGTGACCCCGGGGACCCGGTCCCACCGGAGACCGGTCGGCAGAGCGTAGTGGGGGCGCAGGACCGGCCCGGTGTCGCCGTCGGTGATCAAGGCGGTGAGTTCCGGCGCCCAGCCGTCGAACTCGCGCGCGATCCGCGCGGTGGCCGCGGCGGCATCGGTGAAGTCGATGGCGGCGAACCAGTCCTGCGGCCTGGTCAGCGCCACGTAGGTGTGCAGGGTGTCGCCGCTTTCCCGGTGAGCGAAGATCTCCCTACCCGGCGCGGGCGCCATCAGCATCCCGCCGCCGACCGCTTTCGCGGCGGCCGGGTGGCGGGTGTCGGCGTCGAACAGGTACGTCTCGACGAACGACGTGCCGGTGTACTCGGGCGTGGCGGTGGAGAGCAGTGGCCGTACCCGTGACCACGCACCGTCCGCGCCCACCAGCAGGCTGGTGACGATGGTGCCGCCGTCGGCGAACGTCACCTCGTGGCGGCCCGAGCCGAGAGCGCGGGTGCTGCTGACCTTGTGCCCCCACCGGACGGTGCCGGCCGGGAGCGAGTCGAGCAGGATCTGTCGTAACTCGCCGCGGTGCACCTCGGGGCGTCCGCCCGTGCCGTCGTCGGCCTCGTCGAGCATGACGGTCCCGTCCGGGTCGAGGACCCGCATCGCCTGGTGGCCCTCCAGGACGATGGCGTGGAACGCATCCATCAGGCCGGCCGCCTTGAGGGCGAGCTGCCCGTTGTAGTCGTGGATGTCGAGCAGGCCTCCCTGCGTGCGGACCGTCGGGGAGGACTCCGCCTCGTAGACCGTGACGGGGATTCCGTGGACGTGAAGGACGCGGGCCAGCGTGAGTCCGCCGAGTCCGGCGCCGATGATCGTGACAGGTATGTGCATGGAGTCTCCTGGGGATCGGGGCCGCCCGGTGGGTTCGGGCCGGCCGTCTCTGGAAGGTTGCCGGGCCTCGCCGACAAGCCACCGACATCGAACCGGCAGCCGCCGATGGATGACCGACATGGTCCGCCTCGCCGGGCCGCATCTTTGAACGAGGGGCCCGGCAGTCCGCAAGCACCGCGCGCCGAAGACCGTGCTTGTTCACAGCCGGACGGCCAGCCAGATGGTCACGACCGCGGTGACGGTGAGACCGGTGTTGAGTGCGATCCGGCGGTCTTGGCCGCTCAGGTGGACGGCGATCGCGCCGATTTGCAGGAGTACGAAGCCGATGGCCGCGGCCGGCGCCAGCCAGGGAGCGATGCCGGTCAGCGGCGGCAGTACCAGGCCGGTCGCGCCGAGTATTTCGACCGCCCCCAGCGCCCTGAGGGCGGGCAGGGGTATGCGGTCGACCCAGGCCATCATCGGTCGGAGTTGATCACGGCTGCGGATCACCTTCAGCGTGCCTGCGTAGAAGTAGAAGAGCGCGAGCAGGCCGGCGACGATCCAATAGGCGATGTTCATGGTTCCCGTTCATGGGCCCCGGTTCGCGGGGGCCTGTCGATTGCGTCGATTGTCATTGCGTCGAGCGTCAGGGAAGCCCCTGGAGAAGGCCGGTCCGTCGTCCGAGGGGTTCGGAAGCGAAAGGCGGGAGCGCGCCCACCGGTCGAAGGAGGACGGCCGAGCCGTGCCGTCCGGTCAGCCTCACGCGAGGTCAGTGGCGGGCTGTGTCGCGTAGCGGCCCATCGCGTCGATGTTGGCCTGTGGCGTCAGCGGCCCGCCGCCACCGAGCACCTCTTGAAGGTCCCGGAAGTACTGCACGTACAGGTCGGGTGTGAAGGTGCTGAGCATGACGGCGGGTTGGTCGGTCAGGTTGGCGAAGGCGTGCGGGGTGCCCGGCGGAACCATGACGAACGTCCCCCCGGTGACGTCGTAGTCCTCGTCCCCGACGGTGAAACGCACGATGCCGGAGAGGACGTAGAAGCCCTCGTCGTGTTGGCCGTGGAGGTGCTGCGGCGGACCCTGCGTGTGCGGGGCGAGGACGGACTCGGTGATCGCGAGGCGGTGCCCGGTGTGGCTGCCGTCCTCCAGAACGCGCATGCGCGTGGTGCCGAGAACGATCGTCTCGCCGTCGCGGGGACCCACCACCGATACGGCGGGGTCAGCCTGCGGCTCGCTGGTCCTGGTCTCTTCGGTCATGTTCACCAGTGCACCGCCGGGACCTCGCCGGTGTCCAAGACCCGTTCAGCAGCGCCGATACCTCATGGGTATCGTTACAGCGTGGAGCTACGAACCTTGCGCTACTTCGTGGCGGTCGCCGAGGAACTCCACTTCGGCCGGGCCGCCACCCGACTGCACATGAGTCAGCCGCCGCTGAGCCGGGCGATCAAGCAGTTGGAGTCCGAAGTCGGGGCTCTGCTCTTCGCCCGCTCGACCACCGGCGTCACGCTCACTCCGGTGGGCACGGTGCTGCTCGACGAGGCGCGAGCCCTGCTCGACCACGCCGACCGCGTCCGGGTACGCGTGAGCGCAGCAGCCGGCGTCGCGACCATCACCGTCGGCATCTTGGGCGACGGCACCGACCCGGGAGTGGCCAGGCTGGCCGCCGCCTACCGCCGAAGCCACCCCGGCATCGACATCCACATCCGCGACACCGATCTGACCGACCCGACGTGCGGACTGCGCGCCGGACTGGTCGACGTCGCCCTCACCCGGGCGCCGTTCGACGAGACCGCCCTGACGGTGCGTGTATTGCGCAACGATCCGGTCGGCGTGGTCCTGCGCGCCGACGACCCGCTGGCCCGTAGCGACCGGCTGCGGCTGGCCGAGCTCCGCGACCGCCGCTGGTTCCAGTTTCCGCAGGACACCGACCCCGTCTGGCAGTCGTACTGGAACGGTGGCAGGACGCGCGAGGGACCAGTGGTACGCGCCGTCCAGGAATGCCTGCAGGCCGTGCTGTGGAACGGCACGGTCGGTCTGGCTCCGCTCGGACACGACCTGCCCGCGGAGTTCACCGTGGTACCGCTGATCGACATGGCGCCGAGCCCAGTGGTGGCGGTGTGCAACGAAGGAGACACCAACCCGTTGATCCGATCGTTCATCGAGATCGCGGCAGCCGCGTACCGCCACTGAGCATCGGCAACAGGACCCAGGACCATAGCACGGAGCGCAGCCGTCTCGGGCCGCGGTACACGTCCCAGACCCGCACGGCCAGCGCGCCCTGCGCGACGTTGCGGCTGCTGGCCCTGTGCGGATCGGCGCTGATCGTCTGGGGCGTAGGGCGGCCCGGTCGGGCCGCCGCCCGCGGCGTCTGTTCCCCCCTCGGGCCTGCCACGGTCCCCGGTCACTCGGTAGCGCACACTGTGACACGGCGGATGACGGGCCACAGAGGCCGTCAGGAGGCCAGGGCCGACGCGGATAATGGCACCACCCCTGGGCCTCCGCCTGCGAAGGCCCGTACCGATCCGAGAGATGAAGAGCAGAGTCCATGACGCTGAAGGAAGGCCAGCGGGTGAAGCTGGCCGCGGACACCAGACTCACCGACTGGGCTGCGATGACGCAGGACTCCCCGACGTCGCCGGGGGTCGTGGCCGGGTCTCTCCTGCTGGCGGCTGGCATCGAGGGCACCGTCGAGCGCGTGATCGAGCACGAGCACCAGAGCCAGGAGGCGCGCGAGTACGAACGGCTCTCGTCGCTGCTCGACGCGTTCGGCCGGGACATGCCTCCGGGGAGCAGGAGGCAACTCGAAGAGCAGATCGCCTCGTTGGAACCGCAGTGGATCGCCTATCAGGAGCAGAGACAGCGTGTCACGGTCCGCGTCCGCTTCGACCTCGGGCTCATCCTGGACGACGCGCACGAGGACGTTTTCACGCCCGCCTGACCGAAGCCTCAGCGGCCACGGTCGCGCTCGTCGCCTCCCTCATGGCCGGTGCGGCGGCCTCCGTGCCGGACCTCGGCGGACTGCACTGCGGTTGCGGTAGCCCGAACCCTCCGCCCACCGTCCAGGTCGGCGGCGTCGAGAGGGGGCTATGCCCTAGGCCAGCGGCGGTGGTCCGGGGACCGCCGCAGAGTAGGCGGGCGACGACCTCGGACCGACTCACTCAGGAGTTGGGTGGACGAGGAGGGCTCGGCCAGCCGGAACTGGAACTCCGACTTGCCCGCCTTCCGTGTGATCCGGATGTCCACCCCGGTCTGGAGCCAGGCGACCATCGTTCCCCGTACGACGGCCGCCGTGACCGCGCTCTCCACGGCAGTCCTCCCCCTCCTGTTCCATGAGGGGCATGGCGAACAACGTCGCCGTCGCCTGCAGCTCGTCGTCTCCGGGCAGAGCCTGGTGCAGCCGGTCATGGTGTCGATGGCGCCGTGCCGGGTGACGTGCGCGGCGAGGGCGCTCCAGAGCTCTGGCCTCTGCCACGGCGCCGCTGGCGTGCTCCAGACCGCGCTCCGCGGCCGCCGTACGGAGCTGGCCGACGCGTCCGCGAACGGACCGCGCACCTGCTCGCACGGGAGCGGCGGACGGTGCGGCTCTGGCTCTGGCCCTGGCCCGGTAGGCGGGGCTCTCGGACCCTGCCGCGCGGACTCCCCAGGACTTCCCGCTGATGGCCTGACGGCCTGGCCGGATCCACCCCGCTGACGAATCAGAGTTTAAGGGTGGATCAACGGAGCCTTAAGGCTCCCTGCGGTCCATGCTTCGGCCGAGACGATCGGCCCGCACGCTGGATGCGTCGATCGTCCCGACCTGCAAGGCCCCCACCTGCACCTTCGAACGCTCTCCGGAGACCGCGAGCCACCGCGGCAGGACACCACGCAGCAGGCGAAGGCTCCTCACCGCCGGATTTGTAACGCCGCGACAAGAACTGAACTCGCTCGTGACATCGGGCGTATCCAGGACGCGGGGTACATCGTCCATCGGATTTCGGATCGAGGAGTTCCAATGTCCCGGAAACGGACTATGAGTTCTACGAAGAAGCTCGTGCTCTCTGTCACCACGGGAGCCATGGTGACCGGAGTGGTCATCGCCACGGTGGCGACCGGTAATGCCTCGGTCCCCGACGTCGTCTGTCAGGGGTCGACGGTCACGCTGTCCGGTGAAGCGGGACCGCCGGCGGCGACCAGCGGAACGTTCCCGACGGGAACGAAGCTGAAGGTGACGAACCTGGACAACGGCCAGGCAACCACCGTCACG
>NZ_LGDB01000232.1:0-38134 GCF_001279655.1 Streptomyces sp. WM6372
TGCTCGCCGCCACCTACAAGGCCGACGACCGCGGCCTGTCCGTGGAGCGCTTCACCGCCGAGGCCGTCGCCGGTGCCACCGGTGCCAACAAGATCGAGCCCGGCGAGGGCCGCGACGTCGTCCTGTACGGCTTCGGCCGTATCCGCCCCCTCGTCCCCCGCCCCCCTCCAGCGTCGCTCCGTCGCGTGCACGTGAGCCGCTCGGAGGATCACCCAAGGACGAATGGGGCATATCGCCCCAAACAACCCTGGCGACGGTACCCCTTGAGTGCCCAAAGTGGCGTGGGGTTAGCATGTGAGCGCCGCCTAGCTCGAAAGATAAACCTGTGACTGTCAATGACGACTCGTTCACCAACTGGAAAAACCGCGAGGAGATCGCGGAGTCGATGATCCCGATCATCGGGAAGCTGCACCGCGAGCAGGACGTGACGATCCTGCTGCACAGCCGCTCCTTGGTGAACAAGTCGGTGGTCAGCATCCTGAAGACGCACCGATTCGCCCGCCAGATAGCCGGCGAGGAGCTCTCCGTCACGGAGACCCTGCCGTTCCTGGAGGCGCTCACCACGCTGGACCTGGGTCCCTCCCAGATCGACATCGGCATGCTCGCCGCCACCTACAAGGCCGACGACCGCGGCCTGTCCGTGGAGCGCTTCACCGCCGAGGCCGTCGCCGGTGCCACCGGTGCCAACAAGATCGAGCTCCTGTACGGCTTCGGCCGGATCGGCCGCCTCGTCGCCCGCCTCCTGATCGAGAAGGCCGGATCCGGCAACGGGCTGCGCCTGCGCGCCGTCGTCGTCCGCGGTGGCGGCGAGGCGGACCTGGTCAAGCGCGCGTCGCTGCTGCGCCGTGACTCCATCCACGGCCAGTTCCAGGGCACGATCACGGTCGACGAGGCGAGCAGCACGATCATCGCCAACGGCAACGCGATCAAGGTGATCTACGCCAACGACCCGAGTGAGGTCGACTACACGGCGTACGGCATCAAGGACGCCATCCTCATCGACAACACCGGCAAGTGGCGCGACCGCGAGGGCCTCTCCAAGCACCTGCGCCCCGGTATCGACAAGGTCGTCCTGACCGCTCCGGGCAAGGGCGACGTCCCGAACATCGTGCACGGCGTCAACCACGACACGATCAAGCCGGACGAGCAGATCCTGTCCTGCGCCTCCTGCACCACCAACGCGATCGTCCCGCCGCTGAAGGCCATGGACGACGAGTACGGCGTGCTGCGCGGCCACGTGGAGACCGTCCACTCGTTCACCAACGACCAGAACCTCCTGGACAACTACCACAAGGCCGACCGCCGCGGCCGCTCCGCGCCGCTCAACATGGTCATCACCGAGACCGGTGCCGCCTCGGCCGTCGCCAAGGCGCTCCCGGACCTCAAGGCGCCGATCACCGGCAGCTCGATCCGCGTCCCCGTCCCGGACGTCTCGATCGCGATCCTGAGCCTGCGCCTCGGCCGCGAGACCACGCGCGAGGAGGTCCTCGACTACCTCCGCGACGTCTCGCTGAACTCCCCGCTGAAGCGCCAGATCGACTTCACCACCGCGCCCGACGCCGTGTCGATGGACTTCGTGGGCTCGCGCCACTCGTCGATCGTCGACGCCGGCGCCACCAAGGTCGACGGCGACAACGCGATCCTGTACCTCTGGTACGACAACGAGTTCGGCTACTCGTGCCAGGTCATCCGGGTCGTCCAGCACGTCTCCGGCGTCGAGTACCCGACGTACCCGTCCCCGGCGGTCTGATCCTTCGCACCCCCGCTCCACCCACGGCCCGTTCCACCGCCCACCACGGCGGCGGAGCGGGCCGCGTGCGTGCCCGGGGCGGGCCGCGTGCGTGTCCGGGGCGGGATCCGGGCGGGATCGGGGGCGCCGAAACCCAGGTGTGCGGTGGACTGTTGTGCTGTTACGTTCCTCGTGTGCCGAAGTTGAATCAGATCATCGCAGTGGAGAAGGGCGTCAAGTCCAAGTCTCTCCAGGAACTCACCCAAGCCCATCAGGACGTCCAGAAGCCCGCGTTGCTCGCCGGCATCTCGCGGACGTACCAGCCCAAGGACGAGGAGGGCGAGCAACTGCCGCCCGAGTCCACGCGGGTGCAGGTCAAGGCGGAGGACGTGCTGCGCGCGACGGCGGGGACGCTGACGCGGCTGTTCGACGTGACGGCGACGAAGGACTGGGCGAACCGCACGGCGGCCGCGGACGTCGTCGTCGACGGCACGGTCCTGCTGCCCCAAGTACCGGTCCCGTACCTGCTGTTCCTCGAGAAGCAGCTCACCGACCTGCACACGTTCGTACGCAAGCTCCCGGTGCTGGACGCGTCGGAGGCCTGGAACCTCGACCCCTCCACGGACTCGTGGAAGACCGACCCGGTCCGCACGATCCGCACCAAGAAGGTGCCGCGCAACCACGTGAAGGCCGAGGCCACCGAGAAGCACCCGGCTCAGGTCGAGGTGTACTACGAGGACGTCCCGGTCGGTTACTGGACGACGGTGAAGTTCTCCGGAGCACTGCCGGCCCGCCGGGTCAACGAGCTCCTCGACCGCGTCGAAAAGCTCCAGCAGGCCGTCAAGTTCGCCCGCGAGGAGGCCAACGGCACCGAGGTCACCGACCAGCGCGTCGGTGATGCGGTGTTCGGCTACCTGTTCCGGTAGCCTCAAGATCGCCCCTTGTGCGAGCGAGGGGGTGCGCGCACAGCGCGCAAAGCTGAAACTGATGTTGAAGCTGACCAAGGGGTGTCAGTTGGGGGTTCGAATCCCTCCCCCGGCACACGTGCCGGGGTGGCCCAAGCCGGCAGAGGCGGCCCCGTGAAACTCAGATTCTCGCTCCAGTCTCAGCATTCGCCGCCGAACGCCGGATCGACCGAGCGCGGACGATCATCGATGGATGGGGGTTCAAGTCCCCTCTGCGCCTCTCTCGTGGCGCGGTAGTTCAAAGGCAGAACACGTCGATCTCAGAATGATCCGCGACTCTTAAACGCCGCCGGTGTGCGCAATTGGGTGGCAAGCTGGAGCCCGGGAGCTGGATATGCTCCCGGGCCCCGTCACGTTCCCCGCCGGATGCTACGCGTAGGGGTCGAAGGGGATCGGGGGCTTCGAGGCGTTCAGGGCGTCGTTGAAGCGGCCGTCGGTGATCTTGATGGTGGCCGAGCCGAAGTCGGCGTTCATGAGCTTGTCGCGCAGGCCCGCCGGGTAGCCGTTCCAGCCGACGAGGCGCGGGTAGAACCAGTTGCCGGTGTGGTTCTCGGCGGGCTCGTCGTTGCCGTTGGCCAGGCGGTAGAAGTGCGTCGAGGCGCCGTCCTTGTGGTAGACGACCTTGGCATGGGTGCCGTCGAAGCGGACCTGCGAGCGCGGGTACCACTTCCAGCCGCTGTGCTGCGAAGTCGACACGTACTGGACCTCGTTGTCCTTGATCCAGACCACCACGTGCTCGAAGTCGTGCCGGTGCCCGATGGCCAACGGGCCGAGCGTGGCCTGGTCCTTCTCGAAGTAGCCCGCGTACATGACGGCGCACCAGCCGTTGTTGCACTTCGCGCGGGAGTACGTGTTGGAGTTCTGCAGCTGTACGAGGTCACGGCAGTGGCCGTTGACCGCTCCCCCGGGCTTGAGCCCGGGGTTGAGCACGCCGCCGGCGCTGATCGCGGCGGTGGCGTAGCAGCCGTCCCCGTCGTAGTCGAAGGCGGGCGAGAAGGTCTGTTCGAGGCCGTCCGCGTTCTGCGGCAGGGCCGGTATCACGTCGGCGACGGCGACGGCCGGAAGGGCCATCACGAGCGCCGCGGCCCCGAGCCCGGCGGTGGTCGCGGTCCGGCGGAACCCGGCCCACCGCCGCCCCCGGCGGGAGGCCCCGGCCCCGGCCTCTTCGTTCATCGTCCTCGTCGGCGACAGCAGGCTGCGCACATCATCTCCTGACCTGTACATGTAGATCCGGGCGTCGAGGCGAACGCTAGCCGGGCAGCGTTCAAGTCCGGGTCGAGTCAGGCGAATTCCAGATGTACGACGACGTCCTCCGAGGGGACGTGCTCCGAAGGGAGGTGCTTCGACGGGACGTGCTTCGGCGGGAGGTGCCCGCTCAGCCGCCGACGCGGTCCAGCACGGCGCGGCGCCAGCGCTCCGTCTCGGCGATCTGGTTGAACGTGAACAGGTGCAGACCGGCCACCGCCGCCTCGGGCGCTCCGAGCGCGGGGGCACTGCGGCGCAGCAGCCGTTCCGGGGAGTAGCCGCCGGGTGCCGCGAAGCGCAGGAACCACGAGGGGTGCCGGGTCAGGAACTTGGCCGACTCCCCCACGCCGATCTTCGTGGCCATGGCCAGCAGCTTCGCGCGCTCGACGGGGCCCGCGACCCCGACGTGCACGGGCAGCACGATCTGCCGGCCCCGTACCCGCCCGATCCACCGCCGCAGGGTCGCCGGGTCGAAGCACAGGTTGCTGACGATGTACGTCGCGTGCGGCTGCTTGTCCCACATCGCCCGCACGGCGACCTCGTCGTCGATGAGGGGATGGCTCTCCGGGTAGCCGGTGATGCCGACGTGCGCGAACGGACTGCCCAGCTCGCCGAGGCGGCGCAGTACGGGCAGGGCCGCGTCGTACGGACCGGCCGGCGGGTCGGCGTCGCCGGCCGGCACGAAGACGTCCTCGATGCCGGCGGCGACGAGCCGGTCCACGATGTCCGCGAGGTGGCCCTCATCGGTTATCTGCCGGGCCGGGAGGTGCGGGACGACCCGGTAGCCGTGCCCGGCCAGGCGGGTGGCGAGGTCCAGGGTCGGGCCGATGCCCTTGGCCGGGGAGGCGGTGACGGTGACCGGCACGTCGGCCGGGACGTGCGCCAGGACCTTGTCCTCGGTGGCCTTCGCCGGCAGGACCTCGTAGCGGACCCTGCGCAGGAGCTCCGCGAGGCCGCCCCCGGTGACCGGGGCCTGCGCGGGGCGTTCGGGATACGGCGTGGGCCGGGCGGACATGCCGCTCCTCCTCGGGTGACGGGGGTGCCGCATCGGCGGCTGTTCTCGGCCCCCATCATGCCGGGTGCGCGAATGCCGTCGTTCGCCGCGTACGGAAGGCCGCAGGCTTGGACCATGGAACACGTTGCCGCGCTGACCGCGGAGCTCCTCGAAACGGACCGGACGGCGGGGGCGCGCCGGGCCGCCCCGGCGGCGCTGCGGGCCGTGGCCTCCGTCCGGCCCGCCGCGTCCGCCGTGCCCGCCGCGTCCGCCGCTTCCGCCGCTTCCGCCGCTTCCGCCGCCGAACGGTCGGCGCTGATGGAGCTCTTGCAGGTCGCCGCCTGGATCCTCTTCGACGCCGAGCGGCACGGGGTCTCGCGGCGGCTCAGCCACCGGGCGCTCGCCCTGGCCCGCACCCTCCCCGAGGAGGCCCGCTCCGTCGAGCTGCTCGTCCTGTCCGTGCTGTGCCTCCAGGAGGAGCACCTCGGACGCCCCGCCGCATCGCTGCGCATCTCCTCGTCCGTCCTGGCCGGCCCGGACCTCCCGGCGCGGGTGGCCGCCATCTTCCACGTACGCGAAGCACGCGCCCGTGCCCGGCTCCGGCAGGGCCGCCGGGCGCTGCGCTCCCTCGCCGCGGCCCGGGAACTCCTGGCGGACGGGCCCTGCGAGCGCGATCCGTCCTGGACCTGGTGGTTCGACCGGTCGGAACTCGACGGTCACCACGGTCTGGCCCTCGCCGACCTGGGGGACCCCGACGGCGCCGCGGCCCTCCTGCACGAGGCGGCGGCCGCGGGTGAGGCGCCCGCCTACCGCTCGCTGTTCTCGACCGAGCTGGCCTCCGTACTCGCCCGGGCCGGCGCCTGGCGCGAGACGGACGCGTGGTTGTCCGGCCTGGTCGAGTCCGTCCCGGACATCGGGTCCGTCCGCGCCCTGAACGCATTGGCGCGCACGACCCGCACCATCGAACGCGGCCCCCGCGTCCCCCGCTCCCTGCGGGACACCGGCCGGCACCTCGCCGCGAGCCTCCGGAAGGAGACCGTCCCCGCGCACCCCGCCTTCCGGGCGCTCCGGCGGTCGTGAGAGGGTCGCCCCGGCCTCCGCGACGGGGCCGCGCGCGAGGAGGGCAGTGTGACCGGCACCGGCAGTACATCCACCGGACGGGTACTGGTGGCGGACGACGACGCCGCCATCCGCCGCTCCCTGGAGCGCGGACTGCGGCTGAGCGGCTTCACCGTGCTGCTCGCCGAGGACGGGCCCGCCGCACTCGCCCTGCTCGCCGACCAGACCCCGGACGTCCTCGTACTGGACGTCTCGATGCCCGGCCTGACCGGCACCGAGGTCTGCCGCGGCCTGCGCGCCCGCGGCGACGAGACTCCCGTCCTGATGCTGTCGGCCCTCGACGAGGTCGCCGACCGGATCGCCGGACTGCAGGCCGGGGCCGACGACTACCTCGTCAAACCGTTCGCCCTGGAGGAGCTCGTCCTGCGCCTGCACGCCCTGCTGCGGCGCCGCCCGACCCCCGCTGCCGCCCCGGACGTCCTGCGCGCGGGCCCGCTCGTGATCGACGAGGCCCGCCGCCAGGTCCACCACGAGCAGGTCGAACTCCACCTCACCCGGCGCGAGTTCGAGCTCCTGCTCCAGCTGGTGCGCAACGCCGGGATCGTCCTCACCCGGGACCAGCTGCTCGACCGGGTGTGGGGGTACGACTTCGAGGTCCGCAGCGACGCCGTCGACACCTTCGTCAGCTACCTGCGCCGCAAGCTGGAGGAGGGCGGGCGCCCGCGCCTGATCCACACCGTGCGCGGCGTCGGCTTCGTCCTGCGCGTCCCCGGGGCCCGGGAGGGCGGGTCGTGAAGCTCGCCACCCGCATCGCCCTCTCGGTGACGGTCGTGGTGCCCCTGCTGGTGCTCGCGGCCGGCCTGCTGGTGCTCGGGCTGGTCAGCCGCGATCTCCACCAGCAGCAGGACACCCGGCTCCAGGACCGGGCCTCCGCCGTCCTCCCGGACGTCAAGACGCTGCTCGCGGCCGACCGCAACGGGAAGCCGAAGGTGGAGCAGAACCAGCACCGCAAGGTCCTCGGTGACGTCCTCGACGCCGGGCTGCGCGTGCGGACCGCGGACGGCGCCGTCGTACTGGAGGGCGGCCCGCAGCCCGCCGACCCGGTGCGGCTGCCCGAGCAGACCCCGGACGGACCGGTCACCGTCCGGGCCAAGGGCCGCGCCTGGCGGGTGCTGACCGTCCCGGTGGCAGGTCCCGCGCCGGGCACGCTGTGGCTGTTCACCCCGGCCTCGGCCGCCGACCCGCAGGTCGTCGCCGTACGCCGCCGGGTCCTGCTGGTGGCCCTGCTGGCGGCGCCGGTCGCCGGGCTGCTCGCGTACGGGCTGGCCGGCCGCGCCACCGCCTCCGTACGCAGGCTGAGCCGCCGGGCCGCCGAACTCGACCCGGGCGCGGGAGCGGCCGCGTTCGCCAGTGCGCCCGTGAACATCGCCGAGGTGGACGAACTGTCCTTGGCCATCGGCCAGTTGCTGTCCCGGTACGAGGAGCAGGCCGCCCGCACGGCGCAGGCGCTGGACACCGCCCGCTCGTTCTCCTCCGCCGCCTCGCACGAGCTGCGCACCCCGCTGATGAGCATGCGGACCGACCTGGACGTACTGGCCGCCCATCCCGACCTCTCCCCCGCCGAACGGGCCGAGATCGTACGGGACTTGCAGCGCGACCACGCCCGCCTGCTGGACCTGCTCACGGCCCTGCGGATGCTCGCCCGGGGCGATCTGGTGGAGGTGTCCGCGTTCGCCTCCCTCGACCTGTCCGAGCTGGTGGACACCGTGGTCGGCGAGAGCGCCCGCCGCCATCCCGATGCGCGGCTGGACGTGGAACTCCCCGCGGAGCTGAGGGTGTTCGGATGGGATGCCGGACTGGCCATCCTGCTCACCAACCTGCTGGGCAACGCGGCGGTGCACGGCCACCGGCCGGACGAGCCGGCCAGGATCGCGGTACGGCTGCACGCGGAGGGCGGGCACGCGGTGCTCACCGTGGACGACGCCGGGCCCGGCATCCCGCCCGGCGAACGGGAGGCCGTCTTCCGGCGGTTCCACCACCGCCCCGGCAGCCCCGGCTCCGGGCTCGGGCTGACGCTCGTCGCCCAGCAGGTCGCGCTGCACCAGGGCACGGTCAGGATCGGGACGCCGCCCGGCGGCGCGGGCACCCGCTTCGAGGTGCGGCTGCCGCTGTCGGCGGCCGACGCCCCGACCCTGCGGCTGCCGGCGCGGCGCGACTGGATCTCCCGGGGCGACTGAGGACGCGGGCTCGCGGTCGGCCCCCGCGGACTCACAAAGTTTCCACAAAGACACCCCCTACCGTCCTGACGGGTCGGCCGCCAGTGAGCCGGCCCGCTCGTACCGAAGGGGATACAGCCATGCTCCCGAACCGTAGGACCGCCGCCGCCGCGATCGGCGCCCTCGCGCTGGCCGGCGCCCTGATCTCCGCCGCCCCCGCACAGGCCGACTCGGCAAGCCCCGCACCCGCCGCGCCGAAGACGGCCAAGTCCGCGCCGAAGGGCGACGGCGCCAAGGCGATCTGCAAGCGCCTGCCCAAGACGGAGACCCGCGTCAGCACGGCCATCGACCGCCTCAAGGGCGATGCCACCGTTCTCGGCTCCGTCGCACGCCTGGAGCAGCGCGTCGCGAACGCCCAGACCGCCGGCCACACGGAGGTCCACACCTACCTGAACGACCGCCTGACCTTCCGCAAGAGCCTGCTGCCCACCCTCCAGAAGCGGCAGGACGACCTGAAGGCCGTCAGCACCTGGTGCTCCGCGCAGGAGTCCAAGTGACCCGAGCGACCGCGCCCCGCCGCGCCGCCGCGGCGCTCGCCACCCTGGCCGCGGCCACGGCGCTGCTGCTCACCGGCTGCTCGCCCGGCGCGACCGCCAAGCCCGGCGGCACCCAGTCCGTGAGCGGCGCCGACGAGGCCACGGTCAAGGACATGCAGCGGAAGCTGGACGACGCCGAGAGCGCGGCCGCCCAGGCGGACTCGGACGCCACCCAGAACAACTGACCCGCCCCGCACACGCCCCGGCCCGCCCCCGTTCCTCGGGGGCGGGCCGGATCCGTTCGCCCAGACGGCGGGCCCGGCCCGGACGGTTCAGACGGCGGGCCCGGCCCGGACGGTTCAGACGGCGGGCCCGGCCCCGGGCCGGTGCACCGTGCGCAGCCCCTGGAGCAACAGGCCGAGGCCGAACTCGAACTGCGCCGTGAAATCGGTGCCGGCCAGCACGGGCAGGGCCGCGGTGAGGTGCGGGTAGCCCGCCGCCGCCACCGCCTCGCGCAGCTGCTCGGGGTCCGCGGGCCCCTGATCGCCGGGTTGGAGGGCGGCCTGCTCCTCCAGGGTGTGGCCGACGGTGAAGTGGACGACCGTCATCGCGGTGCGCGCCGCCTCCTCCGGGCCGAAGCCCGCCCCCCGCAGCACCCCGACGAGGGTCTCGGCGAAGCCGAGGGTGTTCGCGCCGGTCGAGTGGGTTCCGGCGTAGACCCGCGCCCCGTCGCGATGGGCGAGGAGCGCCGTCCGCATACGGCGGGCCAGGGCGGTCAGGCGTCCGCTCCAGTCGGGGTCCGGCGGCGGGGTGGAGCAGCCCGCCAGCATCCGCTCGGCCATGGCGGTGAGCAGGTCCTGCTTGGTGGCGAAGTGCCGGTAGAGCGCCCCGGCCTGGACGCCCACCGCGTCGGCCAGCCGCCGCATGGTGAGCGCGTCCAGCCCGGATTCGTCCAGCAGCACCAGGGCGGCCTCGACGGTACGGGCCTGGTCCAGCCGCGGGGGCCTGCCCCGGGTCGGGGGGCGGGCCGCGTCGGCAGCCGGCGGGGTTGACGGTGAGCTCATGGACCCCACTATAGTGAACAGCGTTCACGTGAACACTGTTCACTAAATAGGGAAGATCCAGAGGAGAGGTTCCCGATGGACACCGATGTGATCGTCGTGGGCGCCGGGCCGACCGGCCTGATGCTCGCCTGCGAGCTCGCGCTGGCCGGCGTACGGACCCGGATCGTGGAGCGGCGGGAGGCTCCGCAGTCCGATTCGCGGGCGCTGACCCTGCACCCGCGCAGTGTCGAGCTGATGGACCAGCGCGGGCTGGCCGACCGGTTCCTCGCGCTCGGCCGGACCGTTCCCGGCTGGCACTTCGCCGGCCTCGACACCCGGCTGGACTTCGGTGCCCTGGACAGCCGCCACGGATACACCCTGTTCCTGGCCCAGGCCCGTACGGAGGCGCTGCTGGAGGAGCGGGCCCGCGAGCTCGGCGTGGAGATCCACCGCGGGCGCGAGACCACCGGGCTGCGCCAGGGCCCGGACGGCGTGGAGGCGGACGTACGCGGCCCGGACGGATTCGGGACCGTACGCGCCTCCTACCTCGTCGGCTGCGACGGCGGGCGCAGCATCGTGCGGCAGGAGGCCGGCATCGCGTTCCCCGGCACGGACGAGACCCTGACCGGCATCCTCGGCGACTTCGCGGTGGCCGACCCGGAGAGCCTCGGGCGGGCTCGGGCCGAGGGCGTACTGGCCGTCCCGCTGGAGGGCGGCCTGATCCGGTTCGTCCTCATCGACCCGGAGCGGATGCGGACGCCGGCCCGCGAGCCGGTCACCGTCGAGGAGTTCCGCGCCTCCCTGATCCGGATCTGCGGGAGCGACTGCGGGATCGGCCGGCCCCGGTGGCTGTCCCGGTTCGGCAACGCCACCCGGCTCGCCGAGCGCTACCGCTCCGGGCGCGTGCTGCTGGCGGGGGACGCGGCGCACATCCACTTCCCCGCGGCCGGCCAGGGACTCAACACCGGGCTCCAGGACGCGGTGAACCTGGGCTGGAAGCTGGCCGCCGAGATCCACGGCTGGGCGCCGCCGGGGCTGCTCGACACCTACCACGGGGAGCGGCACCCGGTGGGCGTGGCGGTCACCGAGAACACCGAGGTCCAGACCCTGCTGGCGGAGCTGACGCTGGTCCCCTCGTACCGGCGTCCCGCCGTCGCCCTGCGCAAGCTGCTCGACGAACTGCTCGGCATCGAGGCGGTCAACCGCCGGCTCGCCGGGCTGGTCTCCGCCCTCGGCATCGGCTACCCGGCCACCGCTCCCGGCGCCGATCCGCTGGTGGGCACGCGGATGCCGGACATCCCGCTGAGCATTGCCGGTTCCCCCGCTTCCCGGGTGTACGAGCTGCTCCACGAGGGCCGCTTCGTCCTGCTGAACCTCGCGGAGGAGCGGGGCTTCGACGCCGGGGAGGCAAGGGCCGACCGGGTCACCTCGGTCACCTCCGTCACCGCGGCCGGCGCGGTCACCTCCGTCACCCCGGCCGGCGCGATCACCTCGGCCGGCGCCGGCCGCGACCGCCTCGACGGGGTGGCCGAGGTCCTCGTCCGCCCCGACGGGCACATCGCCTGGGCCACCCGGACCACAGACGCCGCGGCCCGCCGCGCCGAGCGGTACGAAGCCCTCGCCGCCTGGGCCGGCCGGCGGTAGGACGTGCGCCGGAGGGGTGTCAGGGCCGCTTGCCGCGCAGGAACCGGCGCAAGCGGGTCCACGGCCAGGTGTTGATGACATCGTCCCCGGTCAGCCAGCCGCGCTGCGCCGTGCCCACCCCGTAGCGCAGGTACGGCAGGTGCGTGGTGGCGTGCGCGTCCGAGTTCACCGCGAACTTCACCCCGTGGAGCTTCGCCCGCAGGATGTCCTCGTCGCCGAGGTCGAGCCGCTCCGGATGCGCGTTGATCTCCAGGGCGGTACCCGTCCGCGCGCAGGCCTCGAAGACGGCGTCGAAGTCGGCGTCCACGCCCGCACGCCGGCCGATCCGCCGGGTGGTGGGGTGGCCGATGACGCAGACGTACGGGTTCTCGCAGGCCCGGATGAAGCGCCGGGTCATGGCGGCCCGGCTCTGTCCGAAGTGGGAGTGCACGGAGGCCACGCACAGGTCGAAGCCGGCGAGGAAGGAGTCGGGCCAGTCCAGGCCGCCGTCCGGGCCGATGTTGAGTTCGGTGCCGTGCAGCAGCCGCATCCCGCGCACCGTGCGGTCCAGGGCCCGTACCTGCTCGCGCTGCGCCAGCATCTTCTCCTCGGTCATGCGCTGCATGGCGAGGTCCGGCGCGTGGTCGGTGACCGCGTAGTACGCGTAGCCGCGCGCGGCAGCGGCGGCCACCATGTCCTCCAGCGGGGCGAGGCCGTCGGTGAGGTCGGTGTGGGTGTGCAGGTCACCCCGGATGTCGCCCTCCGCCACGAGGGCGGGCAGTTCACCGCGCAGCCCCGCCGCGACCTCCCCGCGGTCCTCGCGCAGCGTCGGCGGGATCCAGGGCAGGCCGAGCCGGGCGTAGACCTCCTCCTCCGTCTCCGAGGCGAGGCTCTTGCCGCTCTCCGCGTCGAAGAGCCCGTACTCGGAGAGCTTGAGCCCCTGGCGCACCGCGAGGGCGCGGGTGCGGATGTTGTGCGCCTTGGATCCGGTGAAGTACTGCAGGCCCGCCCCCCAGGAGGCGGGCGGCAGGACGCGCAGGTCGACCTGGAGGCCGGCGCCGGTGCGGACGGACGTCTTCTTCGCGCCGTGCGCGATGACGTCGGCCACGAGCGGGAGCCCGGCGAGGGCCGTCATGAACGGCGCGGAGGTGTCGGCCGCGACCAGGACGTCGATGTCGCCGATGGTCTCGCGCATCCGGCGCAGTGAGCCCGCGTACGTGCACCGCACGCACCCCGGGATCCGCTCCATCTCGGCGACGATCTGCTCGGCGATGTCCATCGCGGCGCCGAGCAGGATGCGGCCGTCGGCGTTCCGGAGTACGGAGATCCCGTGCAGGATGTTCTGCTCGGTCTGCTCGCCGAAGCCCTTCAGGTCGCGCAGCCGCTCCTTGCGGATGGCGTCCTCCAGTTGCTCGACCGAGGAGACGCCCAGCTCCTCGTACAGGACGAGGGCCTTGCGGGGTCCGAGCCCGGGGATCGCGGTCAGTGCCCGCACCCCGGCCGGGACGGCGGCCCTGCGCGCCTCGATGTCCGGGACGCGCCCGGTGCTCAGGTACTCGACGACCTTCTCGGCGATCGACCTGCCCACGTTCGGTATCTCCCGCAGGCCCTTGACGTCGAGCCGGGCGACGTCGGCCGGGTGGCCGCCGATGGCGCGGGCGGCCTTCTCGTACGCGCGCGCCTTGAAGGCGTCGCCGCCGCTGATCGCGATCAGGTCGGCGTACTCCTGGAGCAGTGCCTCGACCTTCTCGTTGGCCCTGGCCATGCCTCCAGGGTGCCTCGTGGACCGGGGCCCGTCTCGGCGTACCGGAACCGGGCTCGGGCACGGCCCGTGGAGAGAAGTAGAGGATTGTTCACTTTCCATTGACAGGGCGGGCACCGCGGGCCAACAGTGTGCCGTCAGCGCCCGCGCACGCCTCGACCGAAGTGAGCCCGTATGACAGCGCCCGTACCCGCGTTCCCCGCCGATTTCCTCTGGGGCGTCTCCGCCTCGGCGTTCCAGATCGAGGGTTCGCCCACCGCCGACGGCCGGGGTCCCTCCTCGTGGGACGCGTTCACCAAGGAGCCCGGGCGCATCAAGGACGGCTCACACGCGGACGTGGCCACCGACCACTACCGCCGCTACCGCGAGGACGTCGCCCTGATGGCCGGACTCGGCGTGGGCGCCTACCGGTTCTCGGTGTCCTGGTCCCGGGTCCTGCCGGACGGCCACGGCCAGGTCAACCGCAAGGGGCTGGACTTCTACGACCGCCTGGTCGACGCGCTGTGCACGGCCGGCATCGCCCCGGTGCCCACGCTGTTCCACTGGGACACCCCGCTCGCCCTGGAGGAGAAGGGCGGCTGGCTCGACCGCGACACCGCCGAGCGGTTCGCGGCGTACGCCTCGGTGGTCGCGGACCGGCTCGCCGACCGCGTCCCGATGTGGATCACCATCAACGAGCCCGCGGAGGTCACCCTCCTGGGGTACGGCCTGGGCGAGCACGCCCCCGGCAGGAGCCTCGTCTTCGACGCCCTGCCCGCGGCCCACCACCAGTTGCTGGCCCACGGCCTGGGCGTGCAGGCGCTGCGGGCCGCGGGCGCCCGCCGGATCGGCATCGCCGCCTCGCACAGCCCGGTGTGGCCGGCGAGCGACGGCGCGGAGGACCGCGGCGCCGCCGAGCTGTACGACCTACTCACGAACCGGCTCTTCGCCGACCCCGTCCTGACCGGCGCCTATCCCGACGAGGGCCTGGCCTCGCTGCTGCCCGGACCGGTGGCCGAGGACCTGAAGGCGATCTCCGCCCCGCTGGACTGGTACGGGATCAACTACTACAACCCGATGCGCGTCGGCGCCCCGCAACCGGCCGCCGCCGCCTCCGAGTTCGGCGGCATCGAGATCCCCGCCGACCTCCCCTTCTCCGTCCGGCCGATCGACGGGTACCCCCACACCGACTTCGGCTGGCCGGTGGTCCCGGACGGACTGCGCGAACTGCTCGTCTCCCTGCGCGAGCGCTACGGCGACCGCCTGCCCCCGCTGTACATCACCGAGAACGGCTGCTCGTACGCGGACGCCCCCGACCCCGTGACGGGGCGGATCGGCGACGCCCGCCGGATCGCGTACCACGCGGGCCATCTGGCCGCCCTGCACCGGGCGATGGCGGACGGAATCGACGTCCGGGGCTACTTCATCTGGTCCATCCTCGACAACTTCGAGTGGGCGGAGGGATTCCGGCAGCGGTTCGGGCTGGTCCACGTCGACTACGAGAGCCTGGAGCGGACCCCGAAGGAGTCGTACGCCTGGTACCGCGACGTGATCAAGGGCGGCAGATGACCGTCGGGGGGACGGCGGCGAAGACCGCCGGCCCGGCCGATCCGGCGGGCCCGGTCGGCGGGCGGTGGGTGGGCGCGCTGTCCCTCGCCAACCTCGGGGTCTGGGTCGGCTGGTTCGGCCCGCTCCAACTGCTCCTGGCCCGCCAGGCGGAGCAGCTCACCCCGGACCACAAGGCGGCCACGCTCGCCCTGGTGACGGGGGTGGGGGCGGCCGTCTCGATGGTCGCCAACCCGGTCTTCGGAGCCCTGTCGGACCGTACGACGGCCTCGGTGGGCCGGCGGATCCCCTGGGTGGTGGCGGGGGTCCTGGGCGGGGCGGCCGGACTGCTCGTCCTCGCGCGGGCTTCGAGCGTCGCCGTGGTGATCGCGGGCTGGTGCCTGGTCCAACTGGCCCTCAACGCGGCCTTCGCCGCCCTCACCGCCGCCGTGCCCGACCAGGTCCCGCCGCGCCGGCGCGGGCTGGTCGGCGGCTGGCTCGGGGTCTCGCAGGTCGGCGGCATCCTGGTCGGCACCGCGCTGGCCACGGTGGCGGGCGGCATCGCCGCCGGATACCTCGCGTGCGCGGCCTTCTCGGTGCTCGCGGCCGTCCCGTACGTGGTGATGCGGCGCGACGCGCGGCTGTTGCCCGCCGCCCGGCCCGCGTTCCGCTGGCGGACCTTCCTCACCGGCTTCTGGATCGACCCGCGCCGCCATCCCGACTTCGGCTGGGCCTGGTTGACGCGCTTCCTGATGAACCTGTCGTACTCCGTCAGCACGATGTACCTGCTGTACTACCTGACCGACGCGGTGCACTACGGGGGCGACGCCGACACCGGCGTCCTGATCCTGACGGCGCTCAACGCGCTCACCCTGCTGGCCACGGTGGTGGTCGGCGGCGTCCGCTCCGACCGTACGGGACGCCGGAAGGTCTACGTCATCGGCGCGGGGCTGGTCATCTCGGCGGCCACCCTGCTGCTCGCCGTCTGGCAGACCTGGACCGGGGCGATCGTCGCCTCGCTGGTCCTCGGGGTCGGCTTCGGCGTCTACACGTCAGTGGACTTCGCCCTGCTGACGGACGTGCTGCCGACGGCGCAGGACCGCGGCCGGGACCTCGGCGTCATCAACATCGCCAACGCGCTGCCCCAGGTGCTGGCTCCCGTGATCGCCGCGCCGGTGGTCACGCACTTCGGCGGGTACACCGCGCTGTACGCGCTCGCGGGCGCTCTGGCACTGGCGGGATCCGTGCTGGTCCGCCGTATCCGCGGGGTCCCGTAGGCCCTGACGGGAACCCCGCGGGACCTGCCGGGACGCCGCGGAACCGGGCGTGCCCGCGGTGCCACCGGGAGGACCGGCGACACCGCGGGCACGGCGGATCAGGCGTTGACGCAGGTGTTGCCCGCGGTCGGGTTCAGCAGCCCGATGATGTTGACGCTGTTGCCGCAGATGTTGATCGGGATGTGGATCGGCACCTGGACGACATTGCCCGAGAGGAAGCCCGGCGAGCCGATGGCGTAGCCCTCGGCCTTGGCGTCGGCGGAGGCGCTGCCGATCCCGCCGAGCGTCGCACCGAGCAGACAGGCCGCAACGGCCAGGGTACGGATCTTCATGTGGGTCTCCCATCGCATGAGGGTGTGCGGGGGCCATCCCATACCAGCCCGGCCCGAACCCGGCCGATTCACCCGGTCGTGGGCCCTGTCCGCGGTGCGCGACCGCCGTTCGGAAGACGCTCCGGGAGGTTCCGGAAGGTGAATTTTTCCGGAAAGGGCAATCTCCCGAGCCCTCTGGAGCGTATGCCCCTGTGGAAGCCTCCCCAGGAGACGACTCATGGAGGAAAACTCATGGCGATCTTCACCCACCTCCTTCCCGCGAAGCACCGCCGTCGCGGAAAGAGGGACAGGACCTCGGGACGTGACGACAACGCCGGCAGGCGCCATCACCGTCGCCGCCACTGCACCAACAACAACGACAACGGCAACCACGGCCACCACGGCAACAACTGGTAAGCACCATGGGACGGGTCGCGCGGCATGCTCTGCGGCGGCTGCTGTCGGTGGCAGAAGACCCCGACGCGGTCGTCGCCGCCGCGCCCCCCGTCACCCCGCGCGAGGCGTTCCGCCGGTTCTGGCCCTACACCCGGGGCGGCCGCCGCTGGCTGGTCCCGATCCTGCTCTTCAGCGTCATCGGCCCGCTCATCGACGCGGCCGAGATCTGGCTCTTCAAGGTCGTGGTGGACGAGGTCCTCGTTCCGCGCGACCTGCGCCCGTTCCTCTGGATCGCCCTCGCCTACCTCGGGCTGGTCCTCGCTTCGGGCATTCTCGAGTTCGCCGACGACGTGTTGTCCACGTGGGTCGGCGAACGCTTTCTGCTGGCCCTGCGGTCGGACGTCTACCGGCACGTCCAGGGGCTCTCCCTCGGGTTCTTCGAGCGGCGGCGGCTGGGTGACGTCCTGTCACGCATCACCGGCGACGTCGACGCGATCGAGACGTTCCTCCTCTCCGGCGTGGCCAACGCCCTTTACTACGTGATCCAGTTGGGCGTCTTCCTCGGCCTGCTCTTCTACCTGAGCTGGGACCTGACCCTCCTCGCGCTCGTGATCGTGCCGCTCTTCTGGGCCGCGGCCCGGCGCTTCTCCCGGCTGATCAAGGCCGCCTCGCGCGAGCGGCGGCGGCGCAGCGGCTCGATCAGCGCGATAGCCGAGGAGTCGCTCGGCAACATCGCGCTGGTGCAGGCGTACAACCGGCAGGGGACGGAGGAGAGCCGGTTCGCCCGCGAGAGCGTGGGCCGCTTCCGTGCGGCGATGGTCTCGGCCCGCATCCGTTCCGTCTACGGCCCGATCGTCGAGGTGATCGAACTGACCGGCGCGCTGGCCGTGATGGGCCTGGGTACGTGGAAGCTGGCGCAGGGGCAGCTCACCCTGGGCGGGCTGCTGGTCTTCGTGGCCCTGCTGGGCCGGCTCTACAGCCCGATCCGCGACCTGTCCCAGCTCACGACCACCTTCTACGCGGCGTCCGCGTCGGCCGAGCGGATCATCGAGCTGCTCGACCAGCACCCCCAGGTCGCCGAGGTCGAAGCCGCCCGTGCCCGGAGGATCGGGCGCGCCCGGGGCAATGTCGAGTTCCGCGGCGTCTCGTTCCGCTATCCGGGCACGGCGCGATGGGCCCTGCGCGAGGTGTCGTTCCGCGTACGGCCCGGTACGACGCTGGCGCTGGTCGGGGCGAGCGGCGCCGGCAAGTCCACGGTCGGCAAGCTCCAACTGCGCTTCTACGACCCGGACGAGGGGGCGGTCCTCCTCGACGGCACCGATCTGCGGGAGCTGCGGCTGGCCGAACTGCGCGAGAACGTCGCCGTGGTGCTCCAGGAGACGCTCGTCTTCCACGGCACGGTACGGGAGAACATCGCGTACGGGCGGCCCGGCGCGACGGAGGCGGACATCGTCGCGGCGGCGCGCGCCGCCGACGCGGACGGGTTCATCCGGCTCCTCCCCGAGGGCTACGACACCGTCGTGGGCCAGCGGGGCCGGACGCTGTCCGGCGGGCAGGCCCAGCGCCTGGCGATCGCCCGCGCGATGGTCAGGGACGCACCCGTGCTCCTCCTGGACGAACCGACCACCGGTCTGGACGCCGAGTCGGCCCGCCGCATCATGGAACCGCTGCGCCGGCTGATGGCCGGGCGGACCACGGTCGTGATCTCCCACAACCTGCTGACCGTCCGCGACGCCACGGCCACGGTGGTGCTGGAGCGGGGCCGGGTCGCCGAGTGCGGTACGCACGAGGAACTGCTCGTACGGGACGGTGTGTACGCCCGTCTGCACCGTATGAACGGCAGCGTGCCCGGTGTGAACGGCAGTGCGCCCGGTGTGAACGGCAGTGCGCCCGGTGTGAACGGCAGTGCGCCCGGCTCCGGTCCCGCCTCCCCGCTGAAGGTCCCGTCGTGAGCCTCGCGACCACCACCGCGCCCCGCCCCGCGCCCCCGCCCCTTGCGCCCGGCCGGGCGCCCGCGCCCGGGTACGAGGTCCTGGCGCACCTGGCCCGGACCGGCTGGCTCGACCTGTACGACGCCTGGAGCGAGGAGCGGGACTGCCGGTGCGTCGTGAAGGTCCTGCGCCCCGACCGCCGCGACGAGGACCGGCTGGCCGAGCGGCTGGTCCGCGAGGGCCGCTGGCTCCGGCGCTTCACGCATCCGCACCTGGTCCGCGCGTACGAGACCTTCGCCTCGCCCGAGCCGCTCGTCGTACTCGAAACGCTGACGGGCGAGACGCTCGCCCACCTCATCGACCGGCTGCCGCGGCGGGCGGCGGCCGAGGACGTGGCCGTCCTGGGCGTGCAGTTGTGCTCCGCCGTGCACTACCTGCACGGTCAGGGCCTGCTGCACCTGGACCTGAAGCCGGCCAACGTCGTGGTGGAGTGCGCCCGCGCGAAGGTGCTCGACCTCAGCGTCGCCCGCGCGCCCGGCGCCGCTCCCGCCGGCGTCGGCACGTTCGGCTACATGTCCCCCGAACAGGCCCGCGGCGGGGCCCTGTCGGCGGCGGCCGACGTATGGGGCATCGGCATCACCCTGTACGAACTCGCCACCGGGGATCTCCCGTTCGACATCGGCGACACGACGGACGGGACGACGACCACGGACCGGACACCGACCGCCGGCGGCGCGGCCGCCGACTGGTATCCGCAGCTCGAAGCACCGGCCCCGCCCGTCCGCGCACGCCGGCGCCTGCCCCCGGCCCTGGCGGCGGCCATCGACGGCTGCCTGCGCCCCGATCCGGCGGACCGGCCCTCGGTCTCCGAGCTGTCCGCAGCCCTCGACACGACGCTGCGCAGGCACCGCCGCGACACGCCTGAGACGGGGTGACGGGAACCGGCCAGAGCGGGGAAAAGGCGTCTGGTGGGGCGTTGCACTGCATGTGTAATGTCACATCGCATGATGCTGTTACGGCGTACCGCCTCGCTCGCGGTCCTTCTCGCCACCGTCCTCCCCCTGGCCGTCACCGCACCCGCGCACGCGGACGACACCTCTTCCTGCCGTACGACACCCTCGGCTCCCCTCGACGCCGAGCAGGCGCGGCTCGCGGACGCGCGGTCCACCGCGCTCGTCGAGCGCGCCGGGTTCGGTGACTTCGTACGGCGCTTCCCCGCCGCGCTGTGCGCGGTGCGCAGCCCCGCCGAGGCCGAGCGGCTGCTCGACAGTTGGGGCGAGGCGCTCTGGCAGTCCGCCGTGCGCCGCGCCCAGGGGCAGCGGCCCGGCGGCGACCTCCCGGCCGGGGACGACCGCCCCCTGTACTGGACCCGGCTGGCCATGACCACCGCGCTCGCCCGCTGGGAACCGGGATTCGCCGTCGACCGCGCCGCGCTGCGCGCCCGCTTCGAGGACGCCTCCCGCGGCATCACCGACAACGCCTTCCGGACGCCGGCGGGGATGCGACGCGTCTTCATCAGCGGCTTCGACCCCTTCGGGCTCGACGCCGAGCTGCGCCGCGCCAACCCCTCCGGTTCCGCCGCCCTCCAGCTCAACGGGCGCCGGATCACCCTCGCCGACGGCAGCCGCGCCGAGATCCGGGCCGTCGTCCTGCCCGTGCGGTACGCCGACTTCGACGCCGGCATCGTGGAGCGGGCCTTCGCCCCGCGCTTGGCCGCCGGCCCCGGCGCGGTGGACGTCATCACCACGATCAGCCAGGGCTACCCCGGCATCTTCACCCTGGAGGCCTGGGCGGGCCGGTCCCGGTCGGCGGATCCGTACCCCGACAACACCGGCTCCCTCTCCGGCGGTACCCGCGAGCGCCCCGTGACCGCCCCCGGTCTCGGCCCGGGCGCGGAGTTCATCCGGACCACGCTCCCGACCGAGGCGGCGACCGGAGCCGTGCAGAGCCCGTACCCGGTGCTGCTCAACACCGCCGTCACCGAGATCCCGGCGGGCGCCGCCGAGCCGGTGGACCGCGCGGACGGTCCGACTCCGGGTTCGCGGGCGGTGGAGGGCGGCGGGGGCGGCTACCTGTCCAACGAAGTGGCCTACCGCTCCAACCGCCTCCGCGCCGAACTCGCCCCGCAACTGCCCGGCGGCCACCTGCACACCCCGGTCCTCACCGGCCTCCCGGCGGACCCGAGCCTGCTGACGGGCCCCGAGTTCGAGCGCAACGAGACCGCGATCACCGCGGAGGTCCGCGCGGTCCTGGAACACACCGCCGCCCGCCCCTGATCCCGGCTACAGGGATCCGAGTTCGTCGCTCAGATCCGTCAGACCGAGTGAGCCGAGCGAGAGCGCGGCCATGTGCCAGCGCTTGAGGTCGAAGTCCGGGCCCTGCTTGGCCCGGGCCCGCTCCCGCCCCTCCAGCCAGGCCCGTTCGCCGAGCTTGTACGAGATCGCCTGGGCGGGCCGGCCCAGGTAGCGGACGACCTCGCTGTCCAGGTAGGCCGCGGGCCGGCTGGAGTAGCGGCCGAGGAACTCCCGCGCCAGCGCGGGAGTCCACCGCTCTCCCGGCCGGAACGGCGAGTGCGCGGGGATGGCCAGCCGCAGGTGCATGCCGATGTCGATCACCACGCGGACGGCCCGCATCATCTGGGCGTCGAGGTGGCCCAGCCGGTGCGCGGGGTCGGTGAGGAACCCCAGCTCGTCCATGAGGCGTTCGGCGTACAGGGCCCAACCCTCGGTGGTGGCGCTGACCTTGGCGACGTTCGTCTGGTAGCGGGAGAGGCCGTCGGCGACGAACGTCCAGTGCCCCAGCTGGAGATGGTGCCCGGGGAACCCCTCGTGGTACCAGGTGGAGACGAGGTTGTGGGTGGGGAAGCGGGTCCGGCCCAGCGTCGGCAGCCAGGTCCGGCCGGGGCGGGCGAAGTCCAGGGACGGCTGCGAGTAGTACGGGGCCGCGGGGCCACCGGGCGGCGCGATGCACGACTCGACGTGCCTGACCGGCTCGGCGATGTCGAAGTGCCGCCCGTCCAGGGCCGCCACGGCCTCGTCCATCAGGGACTGGAGCCAGACCCTGGTCTCCTCCACTCCGTGGACGCTCTTGCCGTGGTCGCCCAGCCAGGCCAGTACCACCCAGGGGTCCTGCCCGCCCGGCAGGATGCGCGTCGCCTCGGCCCGCATCTCGGGCAGCAGCCGGTGGAACTCCTCCCAGCCGTACGCGTACGCCTCGTCGAGGTCGAGGTCCGCGCCGGTGTAGTAGCGGGCGAACCGGCCGTAGCGCTCGCGCCCGACGGCGTCCTCGGCTCCGGCCCCGGTGGCCCCCGCCTCGTACGCGCGCCGGAACCACTCCCCCAGCTCCGCGAAGGCGCCCGTCGCCACCCGCGCCGCGGCCTCGACCTCGGCGCGCAGCTGCGGCGGCGCGCCGGCGGCGAGCGGGGCGAACCCGCCGCCCCCGGGGCCGGTGGAACCCGCGGAACCCGTGGAAGCCGTGGCACCCTCGGAGCCCAGCCACTCCTCCAGTTGGGCCACGTTGGCCCGTACCTGGCGCGGCGCCGCGGCCAGTCCGCGCCCGACGCCCTCGGCGAGGGAGGCCCGGTAGCCGCTCAGGCAGTCGGGCACGGCCCGCAGCCGCTGCGCGATCGCCGCCCAGTCCTCGGGCGTACGGGCCGGCATCACCGCGAAGACCTTGCGGACCCGGTGCAGGGGCGAGGAGATGTTGTTCACCGCGCGCAGGTGCTCGCCCGCCTCGAACTGGGCGAGTTCCGCGTCGAGCCGCTCCCGCAGCAGCCGTGCGCACCGCCGCTCGACGTCCGCGTCGGCATCCGCGTCGGGGGCGCTCCCGGCGAGTCGTACGAGGGTCTCGCGCGCGAGACCCGCCTCGGCGGCGGCCCCGTCGGGCGAGAAGTCCGGCAGTCTGCCGGTGCCGGCGGAAGTGCCGAGGTAGGTGCCGGTGATCGGGTCGAGCTCGACCAGGGCGTCGACATGCGCGTCGGAGATCTGGCGGGGCAGCTCACGCTGAGGCCTCAACATGCCCGAAGCCCTGCCCAGCGCCTCTCCCGGACAAGCCCGGGCCCGTGTCTTTGGCCGGTATCCCGTGCCCGGCCGCCCGGCCGCCCGGCCGCTCACGCTCCGCGAGCAGGGCGGTCACGCCCCGAGGTGCGTCATGCGCCGCCAGTACGCACGATGGACTTCGGGACCGATGTGGCACGAAGACCTGGGTCCCGCACCCGAGAGAGAGGCGGCGCGATGACCAGCACGCCGAGTGGAAGTGGCTCGCCGACCGGTACCGGCAGTGCCTGGGCGGCCGGCGGCACGACGTTCGCGGGTGTCCTGATGATCGTCAGCGGCATCTTCGGCATCATCGAGGGCATCGTAGCCATCGCCAAGGACGAGGTGTCCCAGCGCGTCGGCGACTACACCTTCAAGTTCGACCTCACCACCTGGGGCTGGATCCATCTCATCATCGGCATCCTCGTGCTCCTCGCAGGTGCGGCGATCCTCAAGGGCATGGAGGCCGGCCGGATCGCCGGTATCGCTCTGACCTGCCTGTACGTGATCGCACAATTCATGTGGCTGCCTTACCAGCCGCTCTGGTCGATCATCGCCATCGGCGTCGGCGTGTTCGTCATCTGGGCCCTGTGCACCGACACCCCGCGGCAGGCGCGGCCCTGACGGTGTGACGGCGGCGGCCGGACACCGCCCGCCCGATACCCTCGTGCCGGTACGCGTACGTCACCGGCACGAGGAGCAGGGACAGCATGACGATTCACCGGCCGGGCCGGCCCGAAGACCTGCCCGCGGCGGAACTGCTGTGGGCCCGTTGGGCGTTGGTCGCCGTACTGGAGGCGACGACCGCGGCGGAGAGCCGCGGCGTCCACCGCACCGGCCACTGGATCGACGGCGCCGCGCTCCGTCTCGACGACGCCGGCTGCACGTGGTGGGCCCTGGCCCGGATGGGCCGGGGCCGCTTCGTGCTCTACGGCGAGGACGAGTCGAGCGGCGTCAAGTGGCACGAGCCCGCGGTCGACATGCTGGCGCAGGGCCCGGACTGGCTCCCCTACGACACGCTGCACGACCTGCTGGAGGGCTGGGAGCTGGGGTGCGTCTACTGGTACGAGAACGGCGCCTGGGCCCGCGCGCCCTACCCGGAGGACCTCGAGGACGACGGCCTGGACTGCGGTATGGACCGCTTCGTCGAGCGGCGGAAAGTCCTCGCCCTGCTGGCCGGCCACGGCCCGGCCGCGGAGCAGCTCCTGGAGGCCGCCGAGGGGTACCGGCTGGCGCCCCGGGCCCTGGATGCCCTGGTCGAGGACGCCGGCGACGAGGACCGCGACGAGGACTGGGACCTGCCCGCCATGCACCGCGCGCTGCACCTGGCCGGCCTGGCGGGGGAACCCGTCACCACGTAGTGCACGGGTTCCCGAAGTGTTCTAGCGTCGTATGAGGCGTCCGCGTGAAGGTGAGAACGTGGAGGTGAGCAGGGTGGTCAGTCCGACTCCGGCCCAGTTCCGGGCCGTCCACGGCGACATGGACCGGTGGCAGGCCGTCGACTTCGAGGTGTACGAGCACCTCGTCGAGAACCAGTACGTCGTCCGCCCGCGGCCCCGGCCGGAACCCGGCGACCGCCCGCCGCCCCGCCAGGGCCCGGACCCGGACCCGGCGAGCGGACCCGGATCGCCGCCGGCCTAGGCGGAGGCCCGTTCGGAGCGCGGAGCGGCGAGCCGCCGGGCTCCGCGCACCAGGCCGTACGTGCCCAGTGCCGCCACCGGGACGGCCGTGACGGCGACCGCGGCCCACTCCTGCGCGTAGTGCAGGGCCTGAGTGGGCGTCCGCTCGAAGGTGATCATCGGGCCCCAGGTGTAGTAGCCCCAGATCATGAGCAGCTGGGAGAGCACGGCGCGCAGGACGGCGTGCACCGCCGTCGGCGCCGTGGCCGAGACCAGCAGCACGATGGCGGCGTAGGGCACGTACCCGGAGGCGAAGCGGCTCGCCGCGGTCACGTTCATCCCGTCGCCGTCGCCCGCGACGGCGATCCAGGCGGACAGGGCTCCGGCGGCCAGGGCCACGGCCGCGGTGACGGCGGCTCGCTGCGCGCCCCTCTTCATCTCGTTCTCCTCACCTGCCACGTGCCGACCCGGTCCCCTCCACCCTCCGTCGCCGGTGTGCGCGGAGAATGACAGGGATATGACCGTTTCGTCACGAGGTGGGCGTGGGGAGCGGCCCCGTCTCCTCCCCGGCGCGGTCCTCAGCGGCCCGGTCCTCCTCGGCACGTTCCTTCGCGGCGCGGCGCCGCAGCGCGTCCTCGTCCGTGTCCGCGTCGTACGTCACCAGCTTCGGCAGCGCCGCGGACAGGGCCGCCACCGCCGCCACGCACAGCAGGCCTCCGCTCCAGAACGCCGACCGCGTGCCCGTCCAGCCCGCGACCGTGCCGGCGCGGACCTGGCCCAGCTGCGGGCCCACGCTGTACGAGAGCACCTCGATGCCCGCGAGCCGCCCGCGCAGCTCCTCGGGGATGGTCTGGTTCCAGATCGTCGCCCGGCCCAGCCCGCTGAGCATGTCGCCCGCGCCCGCGACCGCCAGGCACACCAGCACCACCCGGATGTCGGAGAACCAGCCGGCCGCCGCGATCGCCACGCCCCAGACCGCGGCTCCGCACACCACGAACAGGCCGTGCCGCCGCACCCGGGAGGTCCAGCCGCTGGTCATCCCGAGGACCAGGGAGCCCACGGCGCCCGCCGAGTACATGAGGCCCAGCGCCCACACCGCGTCGAGCTCGTCCGCGAGGAAGGGGAAGATCGTGTTCGGGAAGGCGAAGAACATGGCCGCCAGGTCCACCGCGTACGTGCCCAGCAGCACCGGCCGGCTCCACGCGTAGCGCGCGCCCTCGGCGATCCCGCGCAGCGAGGGCCGTTCCGCGTCGGGCGAGGGCGGCGCCGGGGAGAGCCGGGTGCACAGCAGGACGGACAGCAGGAAGCCGGCGACGGTGACCCCGTAGGCGGCCGGATAGCCGGCGTAGGCGACGACCAGGCCGGCGAGCGCCGGTCCGGCGATCGCACCGATCTGGTAGCGCAGCGCGTTGAGCGCGGCGGCCGCCGTCATCTGCTCGTGCGGCACGATCCGCGCCATCATCGAGTCCAGGGCCGGGCGCTGCAGCCCGGCCAGCGCCGAGACCCCGGCCGCGACCACGTACAGGGGCCACAGCAGCGGGTTCGGCAGCAGGGAGTTCACGAGCAGGATCAGGGCCAGTACCCCGAGCCCGGCCTCGCTCAGCAGGATCATCCGCCGCCGGTCGATCGCGTCGGCCAGGGCCCCGCCGTAGAGGCCGAAGACGACCAGCGGGACGAGTTCCACCGCGCCCATCGCCCCGACCGCGAGCGGCGAGTCCGTCAGGTGCTTGATCTGGAGCGGGAGGGCGATCATCGCCATGAAGGACGTGAAGAACGTGACGGCGCCCTGGAAGAAGAGCAGTCGGAAATCTCGGCTGGAACGCCACGGGGAGAGGTCGGGAAGCAGGCGGGACGAACGGGCGGTACTCACAGCGGATCATCGTGCGGGAGCCGCCCGCGCCCGGGCAACGCATTTTCGTTTCCCGGGCGCACGGCCTTGCCGGTCACGTCGTGCCGGCACCCAGGTGCTGCCACAGGAACGTGTACGCGAGCGCGTGGTTGACGGCGGCCTGTTCGTTGTCGCTGGCTCCGCCGTGTCCGCCGCCGGTGTTCTCGTGGAAGAGCACCCGGTGTCCCAGCTCCCGCAGCCGGGCGGCCGCCTTGCGGGCGTGGCCGGGGTGGACGCGGTCGTCGCGAGTGGAGGTCATCAGCAGCAGGGGCGGGTACGGCCGGTCCTCGCGGAGGTTGTGGTACGGGGAGAGGGCTTCGAGGTGGGGCCGGTCGGCCTCGTCGTCGGGGTCCCCGTACTCGGCGATCCAGGAGGCACCGGCGAGCAGGCGGTGGTAGCGGAGCATGTCCAGGAGGGGCACCTTCGCGACGACCGCGCCGAACAGCTCCGGGTGGCGGACGAGCATGGCGCCCATGAGCAGGCCCCCGTTGCTGGCTCCGGTGATGCCGAGCCGGTCGGGGGTGGTGATGCCGCGGGCGGTGAGGTCGGCGGCGACGGCGGCGAAGTCCTCGAAGGCCCGTACCCGGTTCGCTCCGAGGGCGGCCTGGTGCCAGGCGGGGCCGTATTCGGAGCCGCCGCGGATGTTGGCGACCGCGTACGTACCGCCGCGGGCGAGCCACGCCCTCCCGGTGAGCGGGCTGTAGCCGGGGGTCTGCTGGTCCCGGAAGCCGCCGTACCCGTAGAGCAGCGCGGGCCCGGGCGCGGCCTGGCCGGCGGGGCCGACGACGAAGTACGGGACCCGCGTACCGTCCGCGGACGTCGCGAAGAACTGCCGGACCTCCAGCCCGCGGGCGTCGAAGCGGGCGGGAGCCTGCTTGAGCGGCTCGGAGTCGGCGCCGATGTGCCCGTACGCGAGGGTGGAGGGCTGGAGGAAGCCGTCGATGTTGAGGAAGTACTCGTCGCTGACGTCCGCGTCGGTGTCGGTGACGGTCGCCGAGGACAGGGCCGGCACGTCCGCGAGCGGCCGGCGGCTCCATCCGTCCGGGCCCGGGGTGAGGACCTCGATGCGGGTGGCGACGTCGGCCAGCGTCTCCAGGATCAGGTGGTGGCGGGTCCAGCTGTGCCCGGCCAGCGCGGTGCGCTCGTCCGGCGCGAACAGCACGTGCGCGGTGCGGTCACCGGCGAGGAACGCGTCGAAGTCGAAGGCGAGGAGCGAGCCGGCCGGGTGTCCGAGCCAGGGGGTCTTCGGGGTGACGACCAGCCACTGGCGGTACGCGTACTTCCCGGCGTCGTCCGGGACCTCGATCTTCACGAGCCGGTCGCCGTCGGCGAGCAGGTACAGCTCGTCGTGGAAGAAGTCGGTGTGACGCGAGACGAAGTCGCGCTCGTGACCGGGGGTCGGGTCGTGCCAGCCCGAGGCGGACACGTCGTCGGCCTCGGCCTCGAAGACGAGCCCGGCGTCCGCCAGGGGGGTGCCCCGGCGCCAGCGGCGGACGGTACGGGGATAGCCGGAGGCGGTCAGCGAACCCGGTCCGGAGTCGGTGCCGAGGAAGACGGTGTCCTCGTCGATCCAGCCGATCCGGGTCTTCGCCTCCGTGACGTGGAAGCCGCCGGCTTCGGCGGGGACGAAGGCCCGGCCGTCGAGGTCGAACTCGCGGACGACGACGGCGTCGGAGCCGTCCCGGGAGAGCTGGACCAGGGCGCGGCGGTGGTCCGGGTACCGCACCCGGGCGCCGGCCCACACCCACTCCTCGCCCTCCCGCGCCGCGAGGGCGTCGATGTCGAGGAGCACCTCCCAGGCGGGGTCGTCCTTGCGGTACTGCTCCAGCGTGGTGCGCCGCCACACGCCCTTCGGGCGGTCCGCGTCCCGCCAGAAGTTGTAGAGGTGCGCCCCGCGCCGGGCGGTGTACGGGATGCGGTCGGCGTCGTCGAGGACCTCGCGCAGTTCGTCGCGCAACGCCTCGAAGCCGGGGTCGGTGGCGAGCGCGGCGGCGGTCTCCGCGTTCCGCTCCGCCACCCAGGCCAGCGCGGCCTCGCCCTCTACGTCTTCCAGCCACAGGAAACGATCTTCAGCAGTCACCCCACGATTGTGCAGCCCCGCGGGACGGCCCGGAGCCGCGTCGGGCGAAGCGGGGTCTTCGGGTCCGGGTTCCGGCGGGGCCGGTCAGGCCGACAGCGGCCGGTCGTGGGCGCCGACGGGGGCGGGCAGGGCCGTCGAGCCGGTGAGGTAGCGGTCCACGGCGGCGGCCGTCGCCCGGCCTTCCGCGATGGCCCACACCACCAGGGACTGGCCGCGCCCGGCGTCGCCCGCCACGAAGACCCCGTCGGGCCTGCGGCGGGAGGTCCGCACCCGCGGCGGGCCCCAGGCCGGCGGCACGCCCGACGCCGGGGCCTCGGCCCAGGGCGGCGCCTTGGGCGTCCGGGAACGGCCCGGTGGCGGGGGCGCGGCAGCCTCGCCGAGGGCCGCGTAGCCGGCGTCCCGGGCGAAGTTGCCCCGGTCGTCCCGGGTGAGGCCGAGCTGTTCGCCGAGCCGGCAGGCGCGCTCGGGACCGGAGAAGCCGAGCGCCAGCAGGACCAGTTCCGCCTCGATGACCCGCTCGGTGCCCGGCATGGGCCTGCGCTCCACGGGCTCGACCGCCGTGAGGTGCAGGGCCCGTACCCGGCCGGCCGCATCGCCCTCGAAGTGGAGGGTCGCGCTGGAGAAGAGGCGGGGATCGGTGCCGTGGCGCCCGCGCGCCTCCTCGTGGGCGTGGGAGATCCGGTACACCTGGGGGTGTACCAGCGGCCACGGCTCTCCCTCGGGCCGCTCGGGGCCCGGTTCCGGGCGGATGTCGAGCTGGACCACCGACAGCGCCCCCTGCCGCAGGGCCGTGCCCAGGCAGTCCGAGCCGGTGTCCCCGCCGCCGACGATCACCACGTGCCGGCCCTCGGCGGTGAGCGCGGGCGCCGCGAAATCGCCCTCGCCGACCCGGTTGGCGCAGGTCAGGTACTCCATGGCCTGGTGGATGCCGTACAGCTCGCGGCCGGGCGCGGCCAGTTCCCGGCGCTCCTCGGCCCCGACGGCGACGACGACCGCGTCGTGGCGCCGGCGCAGCTCGGCCGCGTCCACGCGGCCTCCGATGTCGGCGTCCGTGCGGAAGACCGTGCCTTCGGCCCTCATCTGGGCGATCCGCCGGTCCAGGTGGGTCTTCTCCATCTTGAACGCGGGGATGCCGTAGCGGAGCAGGCCGCCGAGCCGGTCGGCCCGCTCGTAGACGACGACGGTGTGCCCGGCCCGGGTCAGCTGCTGGGCCGTGGCGAGCCCGGCCGGGCCGGAGCCGATGACGGCCACGGTCTGTCCGCTGAGCCGGCCGGGCGGCGCCGGCGGGGCGTAGCCGAGCTCCCAGGCCTGGTCGGCGATGGTCTGCTCGACGTTCTTGATGGTCACCGGGTCGGCGTTGATCGCCAGTACGCAGGAGTCCTCGCACGGGGCCGGGCAGAGCCGGCCGGTGAACTCGGGGAAGTTGTTGGTGGCGTGCAGCCGCTCGGCCGCGGCGCGCCAGTCGCCGTGCGCGGCGTAGGCGTTCCACTCGGGGATGAGGTTGCCGAGCGGGCAGCCGCCGTGGCAGAAGGGGACGCCGCAGTCCATGCAGCGGTTCGCCTGCGCGGACACCAGGGGCAGCAGCGTCTGCCCGGCGTGCACCTCGCGCCAGTCGCCGAGCCGCTGGCCCGCGGGGCGCGGCGGGACGGCGTTGCGGGGGGTCCGGAGGAACCCGTACGGGTCGGTCATGCGCCGCCTCCCTGGTCACAGGCGGATACGGCGGTCAGACCAGGCTACGCCGGGTTCGGGGCTTCCGCGGTGGCCAGGAACGCGGCGGTGGCCCCGGTGAACCGATCGGGGTCGTCGAGCCACGGGGCGTGGCCGGCTCCGGGCTGGACGACGAGCCGGGCGTGCGGGAAGAGGGCGGCGTACTCGGCGGCGGCGGACCGCGGCAGCGATACGTCCAACTCGCCCGCGAGGACGAGCACGGGAGCGTCGAACCCCGCGAGTGCCGTACGGGTGGCGTCGGGGTCGAAGGCGCCTTCGGCGGCGTAGGCGGCCGTGGCCCCGGCGTTCTTCTGCGCCTCGTCGGCGGCGTCGTAGGCCCGGGCGGCGTCGTCCCAGCGGCCGTGGAGGAAGGGGGCGATCGCCCGCCGGCTGTCGGCGGTGCCCTGCCCGCAGACGAGGGCCTCCAGGGCGGCGTACGCGTCCGGGTACCAGGGCTCGCCCCGGCGCAGGCGGGCCGTCTCCAGCCGGTCCTCGCCCGGGATCGTGATGCCGACGCCCATGACGCTCGGGGTGAGCAGGACGAGCGCGCCGACGCGCTCGGGGTGGCGGCCGGCGTACAGGGCGGCCAGGTTCGCGCCGGCCGAGTGCCCGAGCAGGTCCATCCGGTCGAGGCCGAGGTGGGCGCGCAGGGCCTCGACGTCCTCGACCTGCCGGTCGCAGCGGTAGGAACCGGTGTCGGCGGGCACTTCCGACCGGCCGGTGCCGCGCAGGTCCAGCATGATCAGCCGCCGGTGCGCGGAGAGCCCGCCGAGCTCGCCGAGGTAGACGGAGTCCCGCATCGGCCCCCCGGGCAGGCAGACGAGCGGCGGACCGTCCCCGCCGAGGACGCGGTAGGCGAGCGTGGTCCCGTCGGGCGCGGTGAAGGCAGGCATGCCGCAGACCCTGCCAGCGGCTCCGCCCCCGGACAACCGGGTTTCCCCGTACCTTCCCCGAGCTCTCCCCGCGCCTTGCCCGCACCCCTCGGTCAGGGGTCCGCGCGGGGCCCGGGCGCCCGCGGCTCTCCGTCGGGCGCGGCGGCGAGCAGGGCCGCCGTCAAGTAGCGTCGTACGACGTCCAGTTCGGCGGCGGTGAACTCCTCGGCCGCGTCGACCAGGCCGCCGATCAGCGGGCCGAAGAAGGACCGGCCCAGCCCGACGGCCTTCGGCTCCACCGCCAGCAGGACGCGGCGCCGGTCGTGCGGGTCGCGGCCGCGGCGGACCAGGCCCAGCCGTTCCAGCCGGTCGAGGAGCGCGGTGGTACCCGCCGAGTTGAGCCGCAGGGCATCGCCGAGCCGCCCCGGAGTGACGGGCTCCGCCGCGCGCTCCGCGTCCAGCAGCCGGATCAGGGCCCGCAGGTCGGTCGGGTGCAAGCCGTTGTCGGCCGCGAACTCGGCGCCGCGCAGGTGGAGTTCCACGGCGACCGCGCGCAACAGGTGGACCAGCCGCATGGCGGGGGTGTCGTCGTCGTTCACTCGACGATTATCTCGTCGAGCGAGATACTCGGTCAACGAGACAATGCGACGATCCCCGGAGACCCGCCGTGACCGTGCCCATACCCGTGCCCGTGACCGCATCCCAGGAGTTCTTCACCGCCTACGACGCGCTGCTCGCGCGCTGGCCGGCCGGCACCGCCGAGCTCGACGTCCCGACCCCGTACGGAACGACCCGCGTGCACGCGTACGGGCCCGCCGGGGCCCCCGCGGTCCTGCTCCTGCACGGCGGCGGCGCCACCGGCGCCGTCTGGTTCGCCAACGCCGCGGCGCTCGGCGCGCACCACCGGGTCCTCGCCGTCGACCTCCTCGGCGACGCCGGCCGCAGCGTGCGCGCGGGCCGCCCGCTGCGCACGACCGCCGACCTGATGGCCTGGCTGGACGCGCTCCTCGACGGGCTCGGGGTCCGGAGCGCCGCGCTGCTGGGGCATTCGTACGGTGCCTGGATGGCCCTGACGTACGCGCTGCACGCCGCGGAGCGGGTCGACCGGCTGGTGCTCCTCGACCCGACCCAGTGCTTCGCGGGATACCGCCCCGGATTCCTGGTGCGCTCACTGCCCGTGCTGGTGCGCCCGCGGGCGGACCGCGTGCTCGCCTACGTCGACCGCGAGACGGCGGGCACGGACACCGATCCGCAGTGGAAGCGGCTCTTCGCCCTGGCGGCCTCGGATGTCGCGCACCGGAAGCTCGTCGTCGGCCGGCGGCCGGACGCCAGGGCGATGAGGGCCCCGCTGCTGGTCCTGCTCGCGGGGCGCAGCGGCGCCCACGATCCGGAGAAGGTCGCGGCCCGCGCCCGCGGGGCCGTACCGCACGCCCGGATCGAAACGCTCCCGCAGCTCACCCACTACGCGCTGCCCACGGCAGCGTCCGCGCGGACGAACCGCCTGATCTCCGAGTTCCTCGGGACCGACCGGGACGGTCAGTCCAGGTCGAGGTGGTAGGCCCCGGCGGCCGCGTCGGCGAACAGCGTGAACTGGACCCGCGGGCCCGGCTCGCCGCCGCGGTCGCCCTCGCCTTCGCAGTCGACGTCCACCTCGACGGGCTCGGCGTCCACGAGGACGTACTCCCCGTAGCCCTCGAAGTCCCCGGGGCCGTCCGCGACGCCGATGTGGATCGGGGTCTCGTCGGGCAGCGCCGCCAGCGCCTCGCGGAGCCGGCCAGCGGTCCACACCTGCGGATTGTGATCGAACATGTCAGCCATGCGGCGACATTAGAGGGCGAAAGGTGCACTACGGCCACGGCGCGCCGGACGTTTTCCCGCATCCGCGACGACCGTCACCCGGAGTGCGTCCGCGGACGGTCCGGGTGCGGGGGCGGCCCGTGGCGACGGTCCGGGTGCGGGGTCAGCCCGTGGTGACGGCCCGGGCCAGGATGGTTTCCGTGTCCACTCCCGTCGGGAGCGTCCCGTACGCGCCGCCGTGCTCGCCGCCCAGGCGGGAGGCGCAGAAGGCCTCGGCCACCGCGCCCGGGGCGTGCCGCAGCAGCAGCGATGCCTGGAAGACCAGGGCCATCGTCTCGGTGAGCCGCCGGGCCCGGTACTCGGCCTCGGCCGGATCGGCCAGCTGCTTGTGGAGCCCGGCCACCGCCGCGTCCAGGTGCCGGTCGGCGCCCGCCGCCCGCCCGACCTCCTCGAAGAAGGCCTCGACGGTCTCCGGCTGCCGGGCCATGGCCCGCAGCGAGTCCAGGGCGGCGACGTTGCCGGAGCCCTCCCAGATGGACGACAGCGGGGCCTCCCGGTAGAGGCGCGGCATGCCGGAGTCCTCGATGTAGCCGTTGCCGCCCAGGCATTCGAGGGCTTCGGCGGCGTGCCCGGGGGCGCGCTTGCACACCCAGTACTTGGTGACGGCCAGCCCCAGCCGGCGCAGCAGTGCCTCGTCCTGGCTGCCCTGGGAGACCCGGTCCGTGGCGCCCGCGAGGCGCAGGGCGACGGCGGTCGCCGCCTCGGATTCGAGGGCGAGGTCGGCGAGGACGTTGCGCATCAGGGGCTGGTCGATGAGCGCCTTGCCGAACGCCCGCCGGTGCGTGGCGTGGTGGACGGCGCGGATGACGCCGAGGCGCATGCCGGAGGCCCCGCCGAGCACGCAGTCGAGGCGGGTCATGTTGACCATCTCGATGATCGTCTGGACGCCTCTCCCCTCCTCCCCCACCAGCCAGCCGAAGGCCCCGTCGTACTCGATCTCGGCGGAGGCGTTGGACCGGTTGCCGAGCTTGTCCTTGAGGCGCTGGAGCAGCAGCCGGTTGCGGCTGCCGTCCGGGAGCACCCGGGGCAGCAGGAAGCAGGAGAGCCCGCCCGGGGCCTGGGCCAGCGTCAGGAAGACGTCCGACATGGGCGCGGAGGTGAACCACTTGTGGCCGGTCAGCCGGTAGGTGCCGTCCGGGGCGGGGACGGCGGTCGTGGTGTTGGCGCGTACGTCGGAGCCGCCCTGCTTCTCGGTCATCGACATGCCCGCGATCAGGCCCTGCTTGGTGTCGGGCCGGCGCAGTCCGTAGTCGTACGTGCGGGAGGCGAGCAGGGGCTCCAGCCGGGCGGCGAGTTCCGGGGTCGCGCGCAGCGCGGGTACGGCGGCGTACGTCATCGACACCGGGCAGGAATGGCCCGCCTCGACCTGGCCCCAGACGAGGAACTTCGCGGCGCGCGCGACGTGCGCCCCGGCCCGGTCGTCCGCCCAGGGCGCGGCGTGCAGCCCGTGGGAGACGGCGGTGCCCATCAGTTCGTGCCAGTACGGGTGGAACTCCACCTCGTCGATCCGGTGGCCGTAGCGGTCGTGGGTGCGCAGCACCGGCGGGTTCTCGTTGACCACGCGGCCCCACTCGGCGGCCTGTTCGGAGCCGGCGAGGGTGCCGAGCCGGTGGATCTCGGGTATCGCCCACTCGGCGCCCTCGCGGGCGACCGCCTCCAGCAGGGCCGGGTCGGCGGCCGCGTCGTAACCGAGGTGCGGCGGCACCTGGTTGGTGACCTCATGCGTCTGCGGCATCGTGTCCTCCAAGGGCACGCAGGGTGAAGGTGATCAGACCGGGAATGACGTCCCCCGGGGCCGCGTCCCCGTCGGCCAGCGGCCCGACGAGCGCTTCGGCGATCGCGCCGACGAGTGCGGCGGCCGTCAACTCGGGCGACTGCGCGGGCAGTTCTCCGGAGGCCACGCCCGCGGCGATCTGTTCGGCGTACACGTCGCGGAACGCCCGCCGGAAGACGAGGCGTTCGGTGTCGACGGCGGGGTCGGCCGGCTCCGCCAGCAGCGCGAAGGCCCGGCGCGGCGCTTGCAGCGCCCGGTACGCGAAGGTCTCGACGGCGGCCGCCACCCGCTGCGCGGCGCCGCCCGGGCGCTCCGTCGCGGCGGCCACCGCCTCCAGCTCCCGGGCCACGAGCGTGCGGAAGAGCGCGGCGGCGAGCTCGGACTTCCCGGAGAACGACTGGTACACGCTGCCGGTGGAGATCGCGGCCTCGGCGGCGATGGCGGCGACCGAGCAGCCGCCGTACCCCTCCCGGGAGAGCAGGTGGACGGCGGCTTCGAGCACCCGCTCGCGCCGGGCGTCGAGGCGGGCCTGCACGGAAGGCGGGCGACGGTAGGGCATGGAAGGATTGAAGCACTGATTCACTGCTTCACACCAGACCCCGACGGGAACGCCCGGCCGGCGGCCCGTCCAACCGTTCGACCCCCGCCCCCGCGTACGGGGGCGTCACGGCTGGTCAACTCCACTCCGCCGAAAGGATCATGACCGCAAGCCTGCGTCCGCCCCGGTCACCGGCGCGCCCGTCTGGCGCCGCCCTCCGGTCGGGTGGGGGGCGCCGAGGGAGGCGCTCTACGAGGCGAGGGTTGCCGGGGTGGGGCCGTCGGGGCGGACGGTGATGCTGTACGCCGCCTTCGTGGGGACGGAGTGGAACTCCGGGACGTGGGCGGGCAGCAGGTGTTCGAGGAGGACGGTCGACTCGCGGAGGGCGAACCGGAGGCCGAGGCAGGCGCGCGGGCCGATGCCGAAGGGGAGGTAGGCGCCGGGGTGGGTCGGGCGGCCGTCCGGGGCGGTGAAGCGGCGGGGGTCGAACCGCTCGGGGTCCGGCCACAGTTCGGGGTCGCGGTGCGTGAGGTACGGGCACACCACCACGTCGGAGCCCGCTTCGACGGCGTAGCCGGTCAGGACGTCCGCCTCGACGGCGTACCGGGGCAGTATCCACGCCGACGGGTAGAGCCTGAGCGTCTCCTGGACCAGGGCCTGGACGGCGCGACGCCGTTCCGCCGAGCCGGGGGGTCCCGCGGCGAGGGCCTCCTCGCGGGCCTCGGGATGCCGGTCGAGCAGGAGGTAGAGCCAGGTCAGGGTGGTGGCGGTGGTCTCGTGGCCGGCGACGAGGAGGGTGACCAGCTCGTCACGGATCAGCCGGTCGGTGTACTCGGGGCGTTCGGCGGCGGCGCCGAGCAGGAGGTGCAGGAGGCCCGGGCCGTCGGGCCCGGCTTCGCCGCCGCGGGCGGCCTCGATGGCGTGGTGCGCGACGGCGTCGATCCTGGCGAGGTCGGCGGCGACGGCCTCCCGGGCGCCTTCGGTGTCGGCCGGCAGCGTGGGCATCGCGGCCACCACGGCGGCGACGGCGCCCAGTTCGCGCTCGGTGCCGTCGTCGAGGGGGTGTCCGGTGAGGGAGCGCCAGATGGTGTCCAGGGCGAAGCGGCGCATCTCCAGGCCGACGTCGAACGGCTGCCCGGTACGGGCGTACCCGGCCCAGCGCCCGGCGGTGACCCGGGCGGCCTCCTCGATCCGCTGCTCGTAGCGGCGCATGCCGGTACCGGTGAACTGGGACTGCAGCAGCCGCCGCTGGCTCTTCCATGCCTCGCCGGTCGCGGCGAGCACACCGTCGCCGATCAACAGGCGGGCGCGGTGGGAGCGTTTGACGTACCGGTCGGGGTGCAGGGCCAGCACGTGCTGGACCGCCCGGGGGTCCGTGACCAGGACCGTGGGGCTCGGCCCGAGGCGGAACGCCGCGACCCCGCCGAGCCGTTCGCGCACCAGGGCCAGCAGATCGACCAGTTCGGCCCCGTCGGAGCGCCACCGCTCCACGAGGGCGGGATCCGGCTCGGGGACCGGCCGTCCCGTGCGGGCGGAGGGCGGACGGGGGTCGAAGCCGGCTTCGGTGGCCACGGATCTTCTCCTGTTCGCCGCTGGTCCCGACCCCTGGCGGAGCCCGGGCATCACGGACTGTACGGGAGCGGACGCGTCTCGTGACACCCCGCCCCGGGGTCCGCGGCCCGGCCCCGGGGGTACGGCCGGGCAGGAACCCCTACCGGACGACCCGCGGCAGGCGCAGGCTCAGGAGCGCCGTCAGCGCGATCATGCCGAGCTGGACCAGCAGGGTGACGGCGAGCGCGTCCCGCATGCCCGCCGACGGGGCCAGGGCGAGGAACAGGCTGCCCAGGGTCGCGACGCCGAGGGCGAGCGCGGACTGCTGGGTGGTGATCATGACCCCGCCGCCCACACCCGCCCGGTCGGCCGGTACGTCGGACAGCATCAGCCGCATCAGGACGGGAAGTTGGAGCCCCTGCCCGAGTCCCGCGATGGCCACGCCCGGAGCGAGTGACATCAGCCCGAGGTCCGGCCATCCGCGCAGCACCGCGAGGAGGAGCAGGATGACGCCGACGCCCTGGAGGACGCCGCCCGCGGTGACGACGCGGCTCCCGAACCGGCCGACCAGCCGCGGCCCGGCGAGCGAGGCCGCGAAGAAGGCCACCGCCATCGGTACCAGGGCCAGTCCGGCCTCCACCGGGCCCATCCGCAGACCCTGCTGCAGGACCACCGCGATGACGAACATGAAACCGCTGAAGCCGATCGAGAACGGCACCAGCAGGACCAGGCCGCGCCGCAGCGACTGCAGGCGCAGCAGGCTCGGCGGCACGAGCGGGGTGCGGCCGAGCCGGTCGGCCCGGCGCTCGGTCCGGTAGAAGGCCGTGGCGGCGAACGGGAAGACCGCGAGCGAGACCCACGTCCACAGCGGCCAGCCCGCGGCCCGGCCCTCGGTCAGCGGCAGCAGCAGGGACACCAGGGACAGGGCGAGGAGCAGCGTCCCCGGGACGTCGACCGAGGCCGGCCGGTCCGAGCGGGTCTCCGGTACGGCACGGGTGGCGAGCACCAGCCCGAGGACCACCACCGGCACGTTGACCAGGAACACCGAGCGCCAGCCGAGGCCGGCGACGTCGGCGGCGACCAGGACGCCGCCCAGGATCTGCCCGGCGACCATGGACAGCCCGGCGGTGGCCCCGTAGAGGCTCATCGCCCGGGCCCGGCGCGACCCCTGGGTGGTCGCCTGGATGGTGGCGAGCACCTGCGGCAGCATCAGCGCGGACGCGGCGCCCTGCGCCACCCGCGCCCCGACCAGGGTCCAGGCGGTGGGCGCCAGCCCGCAGAGGAGCGAGGTGATGCCGAAGGCGGCCATGCCGATCAGGAAGAGCCGGCGCCGTCCGGCCGTGTCGCCGAGGCGGCCGCCGAGGACGAGGAGCACGGCGTACGCGACTCCGTAGCCGCCGACGATCAGTTCCAGCGTGGCGGGGCCGGCCGCGAGGTCGGTGTCGATGGCGGGCAGCGCCACGTTGACGATGAAGAAGTCGATCAGGGGCAGGGCCGCGCCGAGCAGCACGGTGAACAGCCCGAGCGGGCCGATCGCGGCCGGGGCGGGCCCGGGGGCCGGGGCGGGCCCGGGGGCCGGGGCGGGCCCGGGGGCCGGGGCGGG